>JASHYG010000135.1 GCA_030043215.1 Gammaproteobacteria bacterium | reverse complement strand
GCCGGCCTGTCGCTCGCCCTGGGGGCCTTCCTCGCCGGGATGATGCTCGCCGAGACGGAGTACCGCCATCAGATCGAGGCGGTGATCCGCCCCTTTCGCGACATCCTGCTCGGCCTGTTCTTCATCTCGGTCGGCATGCTGCTCGATGTGCGGCTGCTGTTCGCGGAGTTCGGTCTGGTCTCGGGCGTGCTGCTCGGGATGCTCGCGTTGAAGACGGTCATCACCGCGATCGCCGTGCGGATATTCGTGGACTCGACGTTCAAGTCGGTGCGGACCGCCATCGTCATGGCCATCGGCGGGGAGTTCGGCATCGCGCTGCTCACCATCGTCCTCGCGAGCGGGACATTCTCGGGCGGCGGCCTCGCGCAGCCGCTGCTCGTCGCCGTGGTGCTCTCGATGGTGTTGAGCCCGCTGCTGCTCGACAACAACCGCGCCATCGCCCGGTTCCTGCTGCGCGAGCGCGGCCCGCGGCACGCTCCGCTCGAGCCGGATCGCCAGGCGGCGAGCGCCCTCGCGCAGCGGGAGCACGTCATCCTCTGCGGCTACGGCCGCGTCGGGCAGAACGTCGCCCGCGTGCTCGAATCCCAGGGCTTCGAGTACGTCGCGCTCGATGTGGATCCGGCGCGGATCCGGGCGGCGCGGCAGGCGGGCGAGCCCGTGCTCTACGGCGATTCCGCCGACGAGGAGATGCTCGCCCAGGCCGGCATCGACCGAGCCCGGGCCGTCGTCGTGAGCTTCTCGAACCCGGCGGTCGCACTCGGAATTGTGCGTACCGTGCGGCGCTCGCGCGCGGAAATCCCGGTGCTCGTGCGAACCGCCGACGATGCGCGGCTGCAGGAGCTCAAGGACGCGGGCGCGACCGAGGTGGTGCCGGAGACGTTCGAGGCGAGTCTGATGCTCGTGTCGCACGTCCTGATGCTGCTTCACGTCCCCGTGAGCCGGGTCGTGCATGCGATCGGCACCATCCGCAACAATCGCTACCGGGTGCTGCGCAACGTGCACCGGCGGGAGGACTCCGTTCCGGCGGACGAGACGCAGGTCTACCGGGAGGAGCTCAAATCCGTCGTCATTCCGCCGGGAGCCTGGGCCGTCGGACGCACCGTGAGCGACGTGCGCGCACGGGGCGCGGAGATTGCGATCACGGGGATACGCCGCCACGGAATCCTCGGCCGCGAGCCGGCAGGCGATACCCGCTTCGTGGAAGGTGATGTCGTCGTCATCTACGGACTGCCCGAGGCGCTCGAGCACGCCGAGGGCGTCCTGCTCGCGGGGTAGCCGCCATGCGCAGAACCGAGATTCATTTTCCGTCGAAGCATGCGGCTCTGCGCGAGGACGTGCACGCCCTCGGCGAGCTGATCGGCGAGATGCTGCGCGAGCAGGGCGGGCCGCAGCTGCTCGATACGGTCGAGCAGGACCGCGTGCTCGCCATCCGCCGCCGCGAGGGCGACGGCGCGGCGGCCACCGAGCTCGCGGCGCGCGTGCGGGGCCGTCCGCCGGCCGAGGCTCGCGATCTCGTGCGGGCCTTCTCGACCTGGTTCCAGGCGGTCAACCTCGCGGAGAAGGTGCACCGCATCCGCCGCCGCCGTCAGTACTTTCTCGACGAGAGCGCCCGTCCGCAGCCGCGCGGCGTCGAGGATGCGCTCGCGACTTTGAAGGCCGAGGGATCCTCGCTCGAGGAGGTGCTGGAGCTCATCGGGCGGGTCCGCATCGAGCCGGTGTTCGCCGCGCACCCCACCGAGTCGATGCGCCGCACGATCCTGCGCAGCCAGCAGCGGGTGGCCCGGCTGCTCTCGAGCCGGCTCGATCCGACGCTCGCTCCGCACGAGGTGCGCAGCCTCTGGGGTCACGTCCGCCAGGAGATCACCGCCGGCTGGCAGACCGAGGACCATCCCCGCGAGAAGCTGACCGTCGCGGACGAGCGGGAGCACGTGCTCTTCTATCTGGGCGAGGTCCTCTATCGCGTCGTTCCCGAGTTCTACGAGGAGATCGCCGAGGCGCTCGCAAAGCTCTACGGTGTCGACGCCGACTCGATCGAGTTGCCGCCCCTCGTGCGCTTCGGATCCTGGGTCGGCGGTGACATGGACGGTAGTCCGGACGTCCACGGCAAGTCCATACGCGAGACGCTCGCGCGCCAGCAGCAGCTGATCCTCAGCGCCTACTACGAGGAGTGCACCTCGCTCGCCCAGAGGCTGTCGCAGAGCGCGAGCCGCATCAGCGTCTCCTCGGGGCTCTCCAAGCGCATCGAGGAGTACTCGACACTGCTGCCGGGCTCCCGCTCGATCACTCCCGCGCGCCACGACCGCATGCCGTACCGGGTGTTCCTCGCGCAGATCGGCGCGCGCCTGCGCAACACCTTCGAGGGTCGCGCCAACGCCTACGAGGACGCCGCGCAGCTGCGCGCGGACGTGCGGCTCATTGCCGAGAGCCTGCGCGCGAACAAGGGCTGGAACGCCGGCCATCACTCCGTGCGGCAGCTGCTCCGCCGCATCGATACGTTCGGGTTCCACCTCGCGACTCTCGACGTGCGGCAGGAGAGCGCCGTGCATCACGAGGTGCTCGCGCGCGGGCTCGACGACCCGCGCTGGCGCGCCCGGCCGAGCGCCGAGCGCCATCGGCTGCTCGCCCAGGCCATCGAGCGGGATACCGGGCCGCGCGTCGAGCTCGACCCGCTCGGCAAGCGCGCGCTCGGAGTCTTCGAGGCGCTGCTGCAGGGGCGGCATCGCTACGGATCGGACGCCGTGGGCTATTACATCGTGAGCGGGGCCGCCGATACGGACGATGTCCTCGGCGTGCTGCTGCTCGCACGCTGGGCGGAGGCTTGCGATAAGCGCACCGGGCAGGTCGCGCTCGACGTGGCTCCGATGTTCGAGTCGATCGGTACCCTGGAGCGAAGCGGCGAGATCATGCGCCAGCTGCTCGCCGATCCGCTCTATCGGAGGCACCTCGAGTCGCGCAGCCGTCAATGTGTCGTGATCGGATACGCGGAGAGCAACAAGGAAGGTGGCCTGTGCGCCTCCCGGCTCGCGACGCAGCGCGCGCAGCGCGGCCTCGCCCGGGCTTTCGCGGAGGCGGAGGAGCGTCACGTGATTTTCCACGCCCGCGGCGGCAGCGTCGCGCTCGGGGGCGGGCGCATCGATACGCCGGTGCGAGCGGCGCCGCCGGAAGCGCTCAACGGTGTGCTGCGCATCACGGAGCAGGGCGAGGTCGTGAACCAGAGCTACGGACTGCATCCGATCGCCATGCGCACGCTCGAGCGCGCATTCAACGCGCTTGCGCTTTGCACGCCGGGCCGGCGCGGGGGGCGGCCGGAGGAGTCCGCGGTGCACCTGCGCTGCGCGGCGACCGTCGGGGACGTGGGCCGAGCCGCCTACCGGCAGCTCGTGTACGGCGATGCGGCGTTCTACGAGTACTTCCGGCGCGTGACGCCCATCGATGTCGTGGAGCGGATGCAGATCGGCTCGCGGACCGCCCACCGCTCGGAGCGCGAGGGGCTCGAGTCCCTGCGCCCGGTGCCGTGGGCATTTGCCTGGGCACAGTCCCGCCACCTGCTCCCGGCTTGGTACGGAGCGGGCAGCGGACTCACCGAGGCGGTTGCGCAGCACGGGCTGGAAGCGGTCCGGGAGTCGTACGACAGCCTCTTCTTTCTTCGCACTTTGATCGATGACGTCGAGGCGACGCTGGCGCGCGCGGACCTCGACATCGCGCGTGCCTACAACGTCCTTGCGCCTGCGGAGCTGCACCGGTTTTTCGCGGACATTCGCGCCGAATACGACCGGGCATGCGAGCGCGTGATCGAGATCAAGCGCGAGGGGAAGCTGCTCGACGGCGATGCGACCTTGCAGCGTGCGATCCAGCTGCGCAACCCCTATGTCGATCCGATGAATCTCATGCAGATCGATCTGCTCGAGCGCTGGCGCGCGTCCGACAGGGCGGACCGCGATCTGTTCGAGGCGCTGCTCGCGAGCGTCAACGGCATCGCCCAGGGGCTGCAGAGCACAGGATGAGCCGGCCCTCGAG
>JASHYG010000134.1 GCA_030043215.1 Gammaproteobacteria bacterium | reverse complement strand
GTGCCGCACCCCGTGCGCGCCAGCGTCATGCTGCTGCCGGACGGATACCGGCTGCTCGTCGGCATGGATGTGAGTCAGCAGGGCCGGTTCATCGCGACGTTCAGCACGGCGACGCTCTGGGGCATCGGCCTCACCGCGCTCATCGGCGTGCTGTTCAGCGTCTGGCTCAGCCGGCGGCTCAGCCGCCGCGTGCAGGGTGCGGCCGAGACTTGCGATGCGATCGTCGGCGGCGACCTGTCGCGGCGCCTGCCCGTCACGGGCTCCCGGGACGAGTTCGACGTGCTCGCCCAGGCCGTCAACTACATGGTGGACCGCCTCGCGGAGAAGACGCAGGTGCTGCGCGCCACGTTCGACAGCGCCGCGCACGATCTGCGCGCTCCGCTCTATCGGCTGCGGGGCCGCCTCGAGGACGCGGCACGCAATCCCACGGCCGACGACACCGTGCGGGAGGGGGTCGATGCGTCTCTGCAGGAGCTCGAGCACGTCCAGCGCACGCTGACGACACTGCTGCAGATCGCCCAGGCGGAGTCGGCGATCTCCGTCGCGAACAGCGCGCCGGTCGATCTGGCCGAGCTGGCATCGGACATGGCCGACCTGTACGAGCCCGCCGCCCGCGAGTGCCAGCTGCAGCTCACGGTGCATACGGACCAGGACTGCGGCGTGCGCGGCAACCGTCAGCTGCTCGCGCAGGTCGTCGCCAATCTGGTGGAGAACTCGCTCAAGTATGTGCCGGCCGGCGGCCGCATCGAGGTGAAGGCGGAGCGTGTCGGTCCGGCCTCACGTCTCACGATCGCGGACAACGGTCCCGGGATCCCGGAGGACGAGCGCGCGCACGTGCTGCAGCCGTTCGTGAGGCTCCCCGCGGCGGCCGCCACCTCCGGGACGGGGCTCGGCTTGAGTCTCGTCGCGGCGATCGCGAAGCTGCACCACGCGCAGCTCGCTCTCGAGGACAACCAGCCGGGGCTGCGGGTGGTGCTCGACTTCAGCTCGGTGTGATCAGTGCGCGGGCGCTGCGCCCACCGGCCTCGCGGTCATGCAGGATTTGATGAACGATACGCGCGGCTCGCCGTGCAGCTGATGCGCCTTCGCAGCGGCCCTGCACTCGCGGGCTCGCGCCCTTTGCGCGGGGGTGATCGGGGCTGCAGGCACGGCCTCCAGAGGCGGCCGCGCCGTGACGGTCGCCGACGAGGTGCTGCCGGTTGCCGGGAATGCCGGCGACGGCATCACGCTCAGCAGCCCCAATGCCACAGCGGCGCCACGCGCGAGTCCTGCGACGCTCGCTGGGAGCGCGGTGGAGAGGGGGTTGTGGAAGGGCAACTCTTGAGGTCCGTGACTGCCGTACGACGCTTCACGATAGCGGCCGCACGCTGTCAGAGGACTTACCGAGGCATTAAGAATGCGTAAGGTCCGCAGGCAGCCGCGCGAGCAACTCCGAGAGCGCCTCCAGATCGAGCGGCTTGACCAGGTGCGAGTCGAAGCCGCTGTCGTGCGTGCGGCGGCGATCCTCCGCCTGGCCCCAGCCGGTGAGCGCGACGAGCATCATCGTCTTGCCCCAGGACTCGGCGCGGATGCGGCGCGCGACCTCGTAGCCGTCGAGCTTCGGTAGGCCGAGATCCAGCAATACGACCTGCGGGCGGAAGCTCGCCGCGAGCGCAAGCGCGATCTCGCCGTCCGAGGCCGCGCGCACGGCGTGACCGGCGAGCTCCATCAGCGCCGCCAGGCTCTCGAGAGCGTCGCGGTTGTCGTCCACGACGAGCACGCGGCGGCTCGGGTGCGTATGGCCCGCGGCGCTCTTCCGGGGAGATGGAGGCGGCTCCGCGCGCTCCGCCGGCGCGCGAGCCGAGTCCTCGCACGGCAGCCGCACGATGAACTCGCTCCCCAGCCCGGGACCCTCGCTGTGGGCGGCGACCGTACCGCCGTGCAGCTCCACCAGCCTGCGCACCAGCGCGAGTCCGATGCCGAGTCCGCCGGGCGCCTGCTCGTTGCCGCGCTGTACCTGCGTGAACAGATCGAAGATCTTCGGCATCTGATCGGCGGGAATGCCGATGCCGCTGTCGCGCACGCGGATCTCCGCCGAGCGGCCGGCGCTCCGTGCCGAGAGCTCGATGCGGCCGCCGGCGCCGGTGTACTTCGCAGCGTTCGCGAGGATGTTGCCGAGGACCTGGGTGAGGCGGGTGAGATCGCCCTGGACTCTCACGGGGCTCGCCGGCACCTCGACCTCGAGCTGCTGACGCTTCTCCTCGAACAGCGGCTGAGCCGTCTCGACGGCGCGGGCGACGATCGTCCCGAGCTCGAGCGACTCGCGGGAGAGGTTGATCTTGCCGCGCGTGATGCGCGAGACGTCGAGCAGATCGTCCACCAGGCGCATGAGGGACCCGGTCTGCCGCTCGATCACTTCGCGCGCCCAGGTGAGCTGCGGATCCGCGGTGACCTTGCGCCGCATGATCTCCACTGCGTTGCGGATGGGCGCGAGCGGGTTGCGCAGCTCGTGGGCCAGCATGGCGAGGAACTCGTCCTTGTGGCGGTCGGCGACCTTCAGCTGCCGCTCGATGCGCGCGCGCTCGGCGATCTCGGCCTGCAGCGCGCTGTTGGCGGCCTCGAGTCCGGTGTTGGCGCGCTTCAAGTCCCGATTGAGCTCCTCGAGCTCGCGGGTCTTCTCCGCCTCGAGAGCCGCGTTGGCCTCCGCGAGGTCGGCGTTCGCCCGCTCGAGCGCCCGGTTGAGCGACTGCAGCTCGCGCCGCTTGCAGTAGAGCTCGACGAGCACGGCGACCTTGCCGCGCAGGATCTCCGGCACCAGCGGGATGTGGACGTAGTCCACGGCACCGAGCTTGTAGCCCCTCAGCCGGTCGAGCTCGCTCAGGTTCACGCCCGAGACGAAGATGATCGGCGTGCGCTCGAAGCGCGGATGCTCGTGGATGAGGCTCGCGGTCTCGAAGCCGTCGATGCCGGGCATGCTCACGTCGAGCAGGATCACGGCGTAGTCCTGGAGCATCAGCTTCTCGAGCGCCTCCCGGCCCGAAGCCGCGCGCACCAGATTGTGGCCGAGATCCTGGAGGATCGATTCGTAGCACGTGAGCTGGGCCGGCTGGTCGTCCACCAGCAGGACATTGACCTTGTCGGACTCGCCGGCCGTCGCCGGCGCGCGCACGAGACTCTCGCCCATGGCGCTCAACCGGCGCCGCTCATCTGTGCAGCCACGTGCGCACGAGCGACAGCAGCTGCTCGGTGTTGACCGGCTTCGCGACGTAGTCGGACGCGCCGGCCTCCAGGCACTTCTCGCGATCGCCCTTCATGGCCTTCGCGGTGAGCGCAATGATCGGCAGGAGCTTGAGCTCGGGATTGTCTCGAATGCGCCGCATCGTCTCGTAGCCGTCCATCTCCGGCATCATGATGTCCATCAGCACGAGCGACAGGTCCCGCGTGTTCTCGATCAGCTTGATGGCGTCCTGCCCATTGGTGGCGCTCATGACCTCCATGCTGTGCCGCTCGAGCAGGCTGTTGAGCGCGAAGATGTTGCGGATGTCGTCGTCGACCACCAGCACCTTGCGGCCCCGCAGGGCCTCGTCGCTCTCGTGCAGCTCCTCGATCATGCGCTGCTTCGCGGCGGGCAGATCGGCGATCGCGCGATGCAGGAAGAGCGCGGTCTCATCGAGCAGGCGCTCGGGCGAGCGCACTCCCTTCACCACGATGCTCTTCGCCTTCTTGCGCAGCTCATGCTCCTCGGCATCCGTGAGCTCGCGGCCCGTGAACACGACGATCGGGGTCATTCTCAGGCTCTCATCCGCCTGCGCCTCCGAGAGCAGCTCGAAGCCGGACATGTCCGGGAGCCGCAAGTCGAGCACGATGCAGTCGAATTCGTGGCTGCGCATCGCATCGAGCGCGTCTCGACCGGTGCCGACGGTCGTGATCTCGACGTCGTCGTGGCGGATCAGCTCGGCTATGGACAGTTGCTCGGCGGGATCGTCTTCCACGACGAGCAGCCGCCGCACCCGCTGCCGCGAGAAGGCCTTGATGCGCTCGAGCGCCGCTTCCAGCCCATCCGTCGTGAGCGGCTTGTTCATGTAGGAGTACGCGCCGCGCTCGAGCCCATATTGACGCTCCTCCTCGACGGTGAGGATCTGCACGGGGATGTGGCGCGTGGCGGGATCGCGCTTGAGCTGATTGAGCACCGTCCAGCCGAGCATGTCGGGTAGGAAGACGTCGAGCGATACCGCGGTCGGCCTGTGCTTGCGCGCGAGGGCGAGCGCCTCGGCGCCCGTCTTGGCGACGAGGCCCTTGAACCCATGGTCCCGGGCAAGGCTGAGCAGCACCCGCGCGTAGTGCGGATCGTCCTCGACGATGAGCAGGACCGTGTCGTCCGGCTCCAAGCTCTCGCGGTCGTCGGGAATGTCCTCCGCGCGCGCGGCCGGCAGCACCATCGGCTGGAAGGGCTTGGTGGCCGAGGTCGCGTCGGACTCCCGCTGCGGCGCGTTCCGCGCGTACGCCGGCCCCATGTAGACGAGCGGTAGGTACAGCGTGAACGTGCTGCCGCTGCCGGCGACGCTGCTCAAGCGGATCTCACCGCCCAGGAGGTGGGCGAGCTCGCGGCTGATCGCAAGTCCGAGCCCGGTGCCGCCGTACTTGCGCGCCGTGCCGGCGTCGGCCTGCTGGAACGCCTCGAAGATGATCCGCTGCTTCTCGGGCGGAATGCCGATGCCCGTGTCGCTCACCGAGAGCTCGACGACGGTCTGCGCCTGGCTGAGGGTCGGGTGATCGGCGCTCCAGCCGCCCGTGGCGACGCCGACGTGCAGGCGCACGCCGCCGTGATCGGTGAACTTGAACGCATTGGACAGCAGGTTCTTGAGAACCTGCATCAGGCGCTTGGAGTCCGTCGTCAGCGCGCGGCCGAGGTGCGGATCGAAGTTGGTGGAGAGGGTGAGCTTGCGCGAGTCCGCCTCGTGCCGGAAGTTGCGCTCGATCGTCTCGCGCAGGTGCGTGAACGCGAGCTCCTCGCACTCGACCGTGACGGTGCCGGACTCGATCTTCGAGAGATCGAGGATGTCGCTGATGAGGTTCAGGAGGTCGGTGCCGGCCCCGTGGATGGTCTTCGCGAACTCCACCTGCCGCGGCGTCAAGTTGCCGTCGCCGTTCTCGGCGAGCTGCTGGCCGAGGATGAGGATGCTGTTGAGCGGCGTGCGCAGCTCGTGCGACATGTTCGCGAGGAACTCCGACTTGTAGCGCGAGGTGAGCGCGAGCTCCGTCGCCTTGTCCTCGAGCGCGCGGCGCGCGAGCTCGATTTCCTGGTTCTTGCGCTCGACCTCCGCGTTCTGCTCGGCGAGGAGCCG
>JASHYG010000133.1 GCA_030043215.1 Gammaproteobacteria bacterium | reverse complement strand
CCACGCTGCAGCAGACGCTGATCGCACATCTCCGTGATGGGCAAACCTCATGAGTCAAACCTCTCTGAGACCGCGCGAGCGGATCACCGCCGCCATCAGGGCGGCGAGCCGGGACGCCGCCCCGGCGCTCGTCGCGTACCTCACCGCCGGCTTCCCGAGCCGGGAGCGATTCACCGAGGACGTGCATGCGCTCGCGCGCGGCGCCGACGTGATCGAGATCGGCGTGCCATTCACCGATCCCATGGCGGACGGCGTGACGATTCAGCGATCGAGCCAGGCGGCTCTTGCGCAGGGGGTGACGCTCGAGTGGATTCTCCGCGAGCTGGCGGCGATGCCGCGCGTCCGCGTGCCCGTGCTGCTCATGAGCTATTTGAACCCGCTGCTCGCCTTCGGTCCCGAGAGGCTGCCCGCACTCGCCGCGCGGTCGGGCGTGAGCGGCCTCATCGTGCCGGACCTGCCGTTCGATGAGAGCTCGCCGTTGCGCGAGGCGCTGACTGAAGAAGGTCTGGCGCTCGTGCAGATGGCGACCCCCGTCACGCGGCCGGAGCGCCTCGCCCGGCTCTGCGACGCGAGCGAGGGCTTCGTATACGCCGTCACGATGACCGGGACCACGGGAAGGAGCGTGTCGGTGCCGTTCGAGACGCTCGAGTATCTCGACCGAGTTCGCGCCCGGTCGACGCTACCGGTATGCGCCGGCTTCGGCATTCGAGGCCCCGAGCAGGTGGCGCGGCTCCGCGGGCACGTGGACGGCGTGATCATCGGCTCCGCGCTCGTCGAGGTGCTGGAGCGGGGAGGCGATCCGGCGGCGTGGCTCGCGACGCTGCGCGGGCAAGGCTGATACCGGGCTGACGGAGAGCCGCGCCGCCGCTCGTCAGGCCCCGAGGACCCGATCCACCGCCCGGCGGTCGCTCTCCGCGAGCGCGAACCCGAAGATCTCCAGGTCCTCGCGCATGTGCGCCTCGGAGCGCGTTCCGGTCAGCGGCACGACACCGCTCTGCGTGAGGTAGCGGAAGAGAATCTGCGCGGGCGTGCGCGCATATCGCGACGCGAGCGATTGGATCACGGCGTGGCCGAGCACCTGTGGATTGGCGCTCAGCGTCCAGAAGCTCTGGTAGACGATGCGCTCCTGCGCGCAGAAGGCGCGGATGCCGCGGTCGTAGTCCGTATCCGCGTAGAAGCGGTTCTGGAGCACCGCGGGCTTGATGCGAGCGGCGCGGCACAGGGTCTCGAGCTCACCGAGCCGGTAGCAGTTGCTGAGGCCGAGCTGGCGGACACGGCGGGCGTCCACGAGGGATTCGAGCGCCTGCCAGGCCCGCAGGGTCTGCTGCTCGGTGCCGAGAGGCGAGTGCAGGATGAGGCAGTCGAGGTAATCGGTCTCAAGATTCCGCAGCGAGACCGCGCAGGACTCGGCGATCTGCTCGGCGAGAGGCGCGTCCGGGTCGTAGGGAATCCTCGCCGGGTCGTGGCCCGAGACCGGCGTGAACTTCGTCTGCAGATAGAGGTCGGCGCGCGTGAGGGTGGGGCTCAGGCACGCGGCGAGGCCCGCTCCCACACCCGCCTCGTCGTAGTGCCGCGGCTGGCACGCGGTGTCGATGCCGCGAAACCCCTGCGCCACCGCCGTTCTGACCAGCCGCTCGGTGTCGCCCTTCTTCCAGGCCGTGCCGTAGAGAATCCCGGGCATGCGCACGCCGGCGGCGGAAGTGACGACGCTCATGCGTCGTATACTATCCGCTCATCCACCGGGCAGGCTCGCATGCAAATCCTCATCATCCTCGTGACCGCCATCCATCTGCTCGCGGGCGTGTACTGGGCGGGCTCAACATTCGTGCTCGCCGGATTGGGCGGCCGGGGCGCGGAGACGCTGTTTCGCTCGCAGATGATCGCCGCCGCGCTGGCAGTCGCCGCAGGATTGGTCCTGTGGGGCGTTCTCGTCGGAGGTGCGGTCGGTCCAGCGGAGACATCGCTGAGCGTCGGTGCCGCCTGCGCGGTCATCGCGGCAGGCTTCCAGGGCGCCTGGCGCAAGCAGCCTGCCCGGTCTCAGCGCATTGCCGCCGTCTTGCTTGCGGTCACGGTCGTCTCGATGGCCATCGCACGGTATCTCGGCTGACTGCCGACGATCTAGCCCGCCCCGATCTGCTCGCGGGCCACGGCGGTGACCTTGTCGAGGTCCATCATGCGGGCCTCGCGCCAGCCACCGAGCTTGTAGTAGAGCACCCCGAGCACCACGGCGACGATCGAGGAGAGCGGAAAGCTCCACCAGATCGCATCGGCCCCGAGGGGCTTCAACAGCGCGAGCGCGAGCGGAAAGCGCACGCACAGCAGCGCGGCGACGAGGATGAGAAGCGGAGGCACCACCGCCCCGTTCGCGCGCACGACGCCGAGCAGCACCAGCGCGATGCCGAAGAAGATGAAGTTCCAGGCGCCGATGCGGTTCAAGTGCACGGCGATGTGCAGCGCCGCGGAGCTGGGCGGCAGGAACAGGCCGAGCGCCTGGGCGCTCAAGGTGACGATCAGCACCACGAGGAAGGACGTGAGCGCGAGCTGGTACAGGACGCCCATGCGGGCCGTGGCAGCGACCCGGTCCCATTTGCGCGCGCCGATGTTCTGCGCGGCCATCGAGGAGACGGCCATGCCGATCGCGAAGGCCGGCATCTGCACGTAGTTCCAGACCTGCAGCGCCGCCCCGAATGCTGCCGTGGTGTCTATACCGAAGCGATTGACGAGCGTGATCATCAGCACGCCGCTCAAGGAGACCACGATCATCTGCAGCGCCATCGGCACGCCCTTGGTGATGAGCGTCGCGACGATCGACCAGTCGACGCGCAGCAGCTTGATCTCATCGCCATGGAGGCACAGCGGATTCTTGCGCCGATAGAGATGGATGACGAGCGCGATCAGGGCGGTGGCCTGGGCGAGGAGCGTCGCCAGCGCCGACCCGGCGATGCCGAGCCGCGGCACGGGCCCCCACCCGAAGATGAGCAGCGGGTTGAGCGCGATGTCGAGCGCCACGTTGAGGATCAGGAAGTAGAGCGGGGTCTTCGAGTCGCCGGCGCCGCGCAGCACCGAGGTGGCGAAGATGTAGAGCACGAGGAAGGGCAGCGACAGGAAGATCACGCGCATGTAGGCGACGGCGAGCGGCAAGGCCTCGGGCGGGGTCTTCATCGCATCGAGCATCGGGTAGCAGACGGACCAGCCGATGACTCCCAGCAGGATGGCGATCACGACGGAGAAGCTCGCGCTGGTGCCGACGACGCGCTTGGCATCATACAGCCGGCGCGCGCCGAGGTACTGGCCGATCAGGATCGTCGCCGCGAGCGATGCGCCGAACAGCGCGCCGAGCACCAGGAACAGCACCACGTTCGCGTTGGAGCTCGCCGTGAGCGCCGCCTCGCCCAGGTACCGGCCGATCCATACGGAGTTCACCGAGCCGTCGAGCGATTGCAGAACGTTGCCGAGCAGGATCGGCATCGCGAAGAAGAACAATCTGTGGCTGATCGAGCC
>JASHYG010000132.1 GCA_030043215.1 Gammaproteobacteria bacterium | reverse complement strand
GTCGTCGCGCTCGTCTGGGTGGGGCTCGTCATGCGGGTCCATCACGAGGCGACGGCTCAAGCGCGCGGCTCCGCGACGCGCGAGGCCGCCCTGCGGCAGGGAGCGGAGCCGTGAGCGCGCGTCCCATCCTGATCATGGCCGGCGGCACGGGCGGACACGTCTTTCCGGCGCTCGCGCTGGCGCGCCTGCTGCGCCGGCAGTCGATCGAGGTGGTCTGGCTCGGCACCCGCCGCGGCCTCGAGGCGCGGATCGTCCCGGCGGAGCGGATTCCGATCGAGTGGCTGTCCGTGGGCGGCTTGCGGGGCAAGGGGCTGCTCACACTGCTCGCCGCGCCGCTGCGCATCGCAGTAGCGCTGCTGCAGGCACTGCGCGTCATGTGGCGCCGCCGTCCCTTCGCCGTGGTCGGCCTCGGGGGCTTCGTGACGGGTCCCGGCGGCGTCGCCGCGTGGCTCACCCGGCGCCCACTCATCATTCACGAGCAGAACGCCATCGCGGGCTTCACCAACCGCTGCCTCGCGCACCTCGCGCGCGAGGTGCTGGAGGCGTTCCCGGGGAGCTTCGGCGCCGGCGTCCGCGCCCGCGCGATCGGCAACCCGGTACGGGCGGAGATCGCCGAGACCCGCTCTCCGGCCGCGCGGTTCGCGGAGCGCGGCGGGGCGATCCGTATCCTCACGATCGGCGGGAGCCAGGGCGCGGCTCGCCTGAACGCGGTGGTACCGCTTGCGCTCGCCTCGCTGCCGCATTCCGTGGCAGTCGCGGCGCGCCACCAGTCGGGCAGCCGCTGGCACGAGGCGGCAGAGCGGGCCTATGCGTCGGCGGGCGTGCGCGCCGAGGTGACGCCGTTCATCGACGACATGGCGGCCGCCTACGCGTGGGCCGACCTCGTCATCTGCCGCGCCGGGGCGCTCACGATCTCGGAGCTCGCGGCGGCCGGCGTGGGCGCCATTCTCGTGCCGTTTCCCGCGGCCGTGGACGATCATCAGACGGCGAACGCCCGCTACCTCGTGAGCGGGGGCGCCGCAGTGCTGATCGACGATCGCGAGCTCACGCCCGGGCGTCTCGCCGAGGAGCTCGCCCGACTCTGCGCGAGCCGCGGGCCGCTGCTCGCCATGGCCGAGCGCGCCCGCGCCTTGGCTCGTCCGCAGGCAGCGGACGACCTCGCCGAGGTCTGCCTGCGATACGCGGGAGGCGCGGCATGACCAAATCGTCACGAACGATCTTGGACGCCGGCCGGCGGCCCGAAGGGCGGGGCGCGGGTACGGCGCCGAGCAGCGCGGACCGCGCTGACCGCATGCGGCGCATCAACACGATCCACTTCGTCGGGATCGGCGGCATCGGCATGGGCGGCATCGCGGAGGTGCTGCTCAACCTCGGGTACTCCGTGCAGGGCTCGGATCTCAAGGAGAGCGCCATCACGCGGCGGCTCGCCGGGCTCGGCGCCCGCGTGGCCCTCGGGCATGCAGCGGAGAACATCCGCGGCGCCGACGTGGTGGTCGTGTCGAGCGCCATCGCGGCGAGCAACCCCGAAGTGCTCGCGGCGCAGGCGGAGCGCATCCCGACCGTGCAGCGCGCGGAAATGCTGGGCGAGCTCATGCGCTTCCGCTACTCGATCGCGGTCGCGGGCACGCACGGCAAGACGACGACGACGAGCCTGGTCGCGAGCGTGCTGGCGGAGAGCGGAGCCGATCCCACCTTCGTCATCGGCGGGCGCCTGATCAGCGCGGGCAGCAACGCGCGCCTCGGCACGGGCCGCTACCTCGTGGCGGAGGCGGACGAGAGCGATGCCTCGTTCACGCACCTGCAACCGCTCATCGCGATCGTCACCAACATCGACAACGATCACCTCGTGACGCACGAGGGGAGCTTCGAGCGCCTCAAGCAGAGCTTCGTCGATTTCCTACACAACCTGCCGTTCTACGGGCTCGCCATCGTGTGCTTCGACGACGAGCACGTGCGCAGCATCCTGCCCCGCATCGGGCGTCCCGTGATGACCTACGGCCTGGAGCCCGGCGCGGACGTGCAGGCGGTCAACCTGCGGCGGAACGGCCTGCAGACCCATTTCGACGTGCTGCGCTCCGGCGTCGCCTCGAGAAGCGGGCACTCCCGGCTTGCCGTGACGGTCAATCTTCCGGGCACGCACAATGTCCTCAACGCCCTCGCGGCGGTCGCGGTGGCGACCGAGCTCGAGACCGACGACGGCGCCGTGCAGCGTGCCCTCGAGAGCTTCCAGGGCATCGACCGGCGGCTGCAGCACATCGCGGACGTGGAGACCCCGGCCGGCCGGGTGACGCTCGTCGACGACTACGGCCACCATCCGACCGAGATCGCGGCCACGCTCGAGGCGCTGCGCCAGGGATATCCCGGCCGCCGCATCGTCCTCGCGTTCCAGCCCCACCGCTACACGCGCACGCGCGACTTGATCGACGACTTCGGCAAGGTGCTCTCGAGCGCGGAGGTGCTGCTCGTCACCGAGGTCTATGCGGCCGGCGAGCCGCCGATCGAGGGATGCGACGGCCGCGCGATCTGCCGTGCCGTGCGCTCGCGCGCGCAGGTGGAGCCGATCTTCGTCGAGCGGGTGGAGGATCTCGCGACCGCGCTCAAGGACGTGATCCGCGCGAACGACCTCGTCGTGACGATGGGAGCGGGCCACATCAACACCGCCGCGCATGCCTTGCCGGCGGCCTTGCGACGGAGGTCGACGTGATGTCCGTCGCCCCGGAATTCATGCCGCGCGCCAAACGCCACGAGCGCATGAGCCGCCACACCTCCTGGCACGTCGGAGGCCCGGCGGAGATCTTCTTCTCGCCCCGCGACCGGGCGGATCTCGCCGCGTTCCTGCGGACGGTGCCGCCGGAGACGCCGATTCACTGGATCGGCCTCGGCAGCAATCTGCTGGTGCGCGGCGGCGGGCTGCGGGGCGTCGCAGTAGCGACGCACGGGGCGCTCGAGCGGCTGGAGCGCCGCAGCGAGACCACCGTGTACTGCGAGGCAGGCGTCGCCTGCGCGCGCATCGCGAGGCAATGCATCAAATGGGGGCTCGGCCCCGCCGCGTTCTTCGCGGGCATTCCCGGGACGCTCGGCGGCGCGCTCGCCATGAACGCAGGCGCCTTCGGTGGAGACACCTGGAGCCACGTGCTCTCGGTGGAGACGGTGGACCGTGACGGCCGGGAGCACACGCGGCTCGCTCCCGAGTACGAGGTGGGGTATCGCCACGTGCGCCCGCCGGCCGCCGGCGAGGGATTCCTCGCGGCCAAGCTCCTCTTCGAGCAGACGCCGGCCGCGAACGAGACGGAGGTGCGCTCGCTGCTCGCGCGGCGCAAGGCCTCGCAGCCGATCGGGCAGTGGAGCTGCGGGTCGGTGTTCACGAATCCTCCAGGCGACCACGCGTCGCGGCTGATCGAGACCGCGGGCTTGAAGGGCCTGCGCATCGGCGATGCCTCGGTGTCCGAGAAGCACGCGAACTTCATCGTCAACCACGGCGGCGCGACCGCGGCCGACATCGAGCGGCTGGAGCGCCGCAGCGAGACCACTGTGTACTGCGAGGCAGGCGTCGCCTGCGCGCGTATCGCGAGGCAATGCATCAAATGGGGGCTCGGCCCCGCCGCGTTCTTCGCCG
>JASHYG010000131.1 GCA_030043215.1 Gammaproteobacteria bacterium | reverse complement strand
TGAAGAGGTTATTGCCGGGCCGGATTGCGCCGTCGAGAACAGGGCCCGGATTCGCCGTGGAGAAGTAGAGCAGGCCGAGGTCGGGGTCGATCGCCGGCGTCTGCCAGATGGCGGCCCCGCCGTGTTTCCATACGTCGCTCCCCTTCGGCCAGGTATCGTGGCCGAATTCCCCCGGCCCAGGAACGGTGTAGAAGGTCCAGAGCAGCTTGCCGGTCTTGGCGTCGTACGCCTTCACTCGCCCGCGCGTGCCGAGGTCGCTGCCCGCGAAGCCGACGATGACCATGCCGTCGTAGTACAGCGGCGCGCTCGCGATGACATACCCGAGCTTCGGGCTCTCGGCGTGCAGCGACCAGACGACCTTGCCGGTGCGCTGATCGAGCGCCACGAGCCGGGCATCGAGCAAGCCGACGTACACCCGGCCGTCTCCGATCGCGACGCCGCGGCCCGGCCAGCCGCAGCAGGGCCGCACGACCCGCGGGTCGACCTGCGCTTTGAATTCCCAGATCACCTTTCCCGTCTGGAAGTCGACGGCGAGCGTGTCGCCGTCGCCGGTCATGATGTAGATGACCCCGCCATAGACGATGGGCTGGGCCTGGTTGCCGTCTCGCGGATTGAGCCCCGAGCCATTGAGCGAGGCGCGCCACACCGCCTTGAGCCCCGAGACGTTCGCGCGGTTGATCAGATCGAGCGGCGAGTAGCGCTGGTTCGAGAGGCTCCCGCCGTTCGTGTACCAGCCGTCGCGCGGCGCGGCGGCGAGCTCGCCGGCCGTGAAGGCCGGGATGGGCTCGGCGAGCGCATCCTCGGCGCTTGCCTGCGAGGTGCCGGCCGGGGTGGCGAGTGGGGTGGCGGCCGGGGTGGCGAGCGGGATGAGCGCGGTTAGCGTGGCAAGCGTGGCCGCCGCGACGAGCGCAGTCGTCTTGCTGCGGGTGGCACGGGAATCGGGGCGTTCCAGGATCAGTCTCGATCGCATGACCGCCTCGTGGATTGGCTGCCCGATTTCGGCGGAGTTGACATCGCAACGTCATTCATGAGTTGCCCAAAGACGACAGAGGTCATATTCTTGTCACAGCCGGTCGAGCGCGGACTCTATCAACAGCTCGAGCCGCCCGGCCCGAGAGAGTGACGAAAGCAAGATACACCAATCGCGAGCGTTGCGACTCGCGGTTGGATGCGCAAAAGGGGAGCCAATGAGCCACGAATCCATGCGGACACGGCCCGCCATAGCCGTCACGTCTCTTCGATCAAAGAGCGGCAGAGCGATCGCGCTTGCGGCGATCACGTGCGCGAGCCTTGCCTGCGGCGAGGTATTCGCGCAGCAAGTCGCGCAAACGCAACAGGCGCAACAGGCGCAACAGGCGCAGCCCACCTCCCAAATAGAGGGAGCTGGGGCGCCGCCGCTGCTGGCACAGGCCTCGACGAATCCGCCCGCGTCCGCGGCGGATCAAACGTCGACGCCGCAGCCCGAGAACGGCCAGCTGCAGGAAGTCGTGGTCACGGCGACGTTCCACGCGCAGAACCTGCAGTCCACTCCGCTCTCGATCACCGCGATCACGGCGGCCGACCTTCAACAGCAGAACCTCACGAACGTCAACGATCTCGGCAACGAGATCCCGAACGCCTACTTCCGCACGCCGGTGAGCAACTTCGGCCCCACCGAGACCATCGGCTTGCGCGGCTTCACGCAAACCGACTTCGACTTCGCGTTCCAGCCGACCGTGGGCATGTACGTCGATGACGTCTATCAAGGCACGCTCACGGGCTCCTCGATGGATCTGGCGGACCTGAACCGCGTCGAGGTGGAGAACGGCCCTCAAGGGACCCTGTTCGGCATGAACTCGATCGGCGGCGCGGTCCGTCTCATCACGAACAAGCCCCAGGACAACGACTCGGGCTCGGTCGAACTCAGCTACGGTGAGAAGCACCGAGTCTGGCTCGTCGCCATCGGCAACGCGATCGTCATTCCCGACAAGCTCTTCGCACGCGTCGTTGCGACGTCGCGCACCGAAGACTCCGTCGGGCACATTCTCGACTTCACCTGCGAGATGAAGGCGCAGGGCCAGCCGGCCTCGGTGTACGGAACGCTTCCCGAGTCGGTGAACCCGCTCCAAGGTACCGGCTGCGCGATCGCCGGCCTCGGCGGCTACCAGCACCAGGGTGTGCGCGCGGAGCTGCGCTATCTGCCGACGGACAAGCTCGAAGTGAACGTGAACGCCTATTACTACCGGGAAAATGACGAGCAGCCGCTGCAGGCGCTGCTCACGCCGTACGGCGGACCGGCCGATTTCGGCGACGACCTCTACGATGCGGGCGTGATCTTTCCGAAGTTCGGCATGAATTACACGGGCAACACGCATTTCGTCTCACCGAGCCCGTGGGACAACTACGGGACCGACGGAAACGTCGTCACCGGCCAGCAGAACAACTTGCAGAATACGATCAATGAATACGGCACCTCGGCTACTCTTGACTACAAGATCTTGGACAACCTGGACCTCCAATACATCTGGGCGTATCGCACGTTCACGGCGAACTGGAGCGCGGCCAGTGATCTCACTCCATTCGCGCTCGAGGGGGTTGTCTATTTGCAGGGTCACCGGCAATTCACGAACGAGATCAGGTTCACGGGGAACCTCTTCGATCATCGTCTCGAGTACACGATCGGCGGCTTTGACTACGATGCGCGGGCGCTCGAGAACAGCGCGAGCGCGTTCGCAGCCGATTCATATATAGGCGAGCTTCCGAACTTCGAGAACGTCCAAGGGTTCTCAACCAACAATGAATCCGGGTACGTCCATCTCGACTACCACCTGACGAGCAAGTGGTCGGTCACCGGCGGATGGCGCTTCACGGACCAGTACCAGACCGAGAAGTTCGCCCACAACAGCTCGGTGCCGGCCGACAGTGTCTTTCTCCCGGGGCCGGTCGTCGAGTCCGGCAGCCGTGGGCTCTGGAGCGGCAGCATCAACTACCAGTTGACGCCGAACGTCTTCCTCTACACGGAGACCGCGAACGGATTTACGCTCCCGGGATTCAATGCGCGAATCGAGACCCTTGGTCAGGCCGAGGAGCCCGTGCCCGGCCAGTACGCGATCAACTACGAGTTCGGCGCGAAGACCGACTGGTTCGATCACAAGCTGCGGGTGAACGGCACGTTGTTCTACGAGGATTACAAGTCCTACCTCAATCTCGAGCTGGGGACCCAGTGCACTCCGGCGAGCTCCATCAATCCGGGAACGCCGGTCTTTGGCCTGTCACCCTTTGCTCCCTGTCCGGCAGGAACGCCTCTTGGAAACCTGGGT
>JASHYG010000130.1 GCA_030043215.1 Gammaproteobacteria bacterium | reverse complement strand
ACGGCGCCGGTACATGGCATGGCATCGACTTCGCGCGCCCCTGGACGGAGCGGTTCAAGGTCATCGCGCCGTTCCACCCGGGATGGGGGGAGTCCGGTGACGACCCCCGCCTGGACTCGATGAGCGAGTACCTGCTGCACTACCTCGACCTCTTCGATCAGCTCAATCTGGCGCAGTTCGATCTCGTCGGCTTCTCGCTCGGCGGCTGGATGGCCGCGGAGTTCGCGGTGGCGCACAGCCACCGGGTGCGCCGGCTCGTGCTGGTCGCACCGGCCGGTCTTGCCGACCCACAGCATCGCGGGCCGCCGATGGGGTCATGGTCGCTCGACGAGATGTACTCCTATCTGGTGAGTGACGTCGCCCTGTTGCAACCCTACCTGCCCCGCCGCCGGTCCGAGGATGCCGAGCGCCACGCCGACGCCATCGCGCGCGAGCTCAAATCGGCGGGGAAGCTCGCAGCGCAGGGCGCATTCAATCCGGGACTCGAGCGTTGGCTGCATCGGGTGACGATGCCGACGCTGCTCGTGTGGTCCAAGGCCGACCGGCTCGCGCCGTTCGGCCAGTCGGCGAAATGGATGGAGCTGCTGCCCAACGCGAAGCTCGCGGAGTTCGAGAATGCCGGCCACCTCGTGCTCGATGAGCTGGAAGAGGCGCACGAGTGCGTCGCCCGATTCCTCTCATGAGGCTCTACTCCGCCCAGGACGGGAGCGAGCTCATGCGCATCGAGTCGATCGAGCGCGACGGCGACCAGCTTCTCATCCGCGGCAAGGCCTTCGGGGCCATGCCACTCGCGGCGAGGCTTCGGCCGGACGAGGCGCGCAAGGGATTGAAGCTCCTCAACGCGCGTCTCGTGCTGTTTCTGCTGACGCTTCCGTTCCGCCGGCGCCGCGGGCCCGCGTAGCCGAAGGGCTCAAGGGCCCGGCCGGCGCGCACTGCTTACGTTGGCTCCGTGCAACGTGCGCGGCTTGCAGCGCGCGGCGGCGAGAACGGTTCACGCGCGGGGAAGCTCCGCCATGTCGCGAATTTGGGACCACACGAGTAGCAATTGTCGGTCCCTCCAGTCTGCCGCTCGAGCGATTTCGGGTCGATTTCCCGCGGTTCGTTGCTGGCGCGCAAAGGCCGCCGGCGCGGCGAGGGCTGCCGGGGAGCCGTACGGGAGGGGATCGGCCCTTGGCCGTTGCTTATCGTTGACATAAGCTCGTCGCAACCGCTACGCTCGAACACAACCTCTGCCAAGAAAAACGCTTGCTGGGGGAGCGGCGAGCGGAGGTCACCTCGCCAGGGAGGGTTGCACCGCTACATGAGTAGAGGGGACTCGCGATGCCAATCTCAGGTGCTCCACTTTTCCGCAGCTCATCGTCACACCGCGTGCGCTCTGCGCGCGGGCACTCGCTCGCCGCGCTGGGAGCTACTCTCGCATTGCTCGGCGGCACCGCCGCATTTGCGCAGAACCAGACGAACCAGGCAGCGGCCCCGGTGGCCGATGAAGGTCAGCTGCAGACCGTGACGGTCACGGCGCAATTCACCAGCCAGTCCGTGCAACAGACGCCGCTCGCGATCACGGCCATCAGCGCCGACCAGCTCGCCGACCGCGGCCAGACGAGCATCCTCAACATCGCGCAGGATGCCCCGAGCGTCAACCTCGCGGCGCAGTCCGCCGCATACGGCCCTTCCATGGCCGCCTACATCCGGGGCATCGGGCAGGACGATCTCGATCCCGGACTCGAGCCCGGCATCGGTATCTACATCGATGATGTGTACTTCGGCACCATCACGGGCTCGATCTTCGACCTGCTCGATCTCGTCCGCGTCGAGGTGCTGCGCGGTCCGCAGGGCACGCTAGAAGGGATGAATTCCGAGGGCGGCGCGATCAAGCTGTTCTCGAAGGCGCCGGATGCCAACGAGAGCACGACCTTCGACTTGCTCGGCGGTAGCCGCGCCCACGTGGAGCTGCGCGCCTCGACCGATTTCGCCGTCGCCGACAACCTCTTCGTGCGAATCTCCGCCGTGGGCAACCACCAGGACGGGTACGAGAACGTCTACGACTTCGGCTGCGCGAACCCGACGTTCACGGCCACACCGGTGACGTTCAGCCCCGCGGGCGTCCCGACCTACGGTACACCGGGCACCTACAGCGTCTCCCCCGGCTTGCTCACCAAGGCGAACAGCTGCCAGGACGGTGAGCTAGGCGGCACGGCCTACGCGGGAGGTCGCGTCGCCGTGCGGTGGGTCGCGAGCGACAATCTCGACGTGCAGTTCATCGGCGACCTCACGAATGTGAATCAAGAGGATCCGGCCGAGACGCTGATCTACGGAGGCCCGGGCCCTCTCGAGGGCAATGCGAGCGCGACACTCGGGGCACTCTCCACGATCACGGCGACCAACACGGCGACGGGCGCCACCGCGCTCATCCCGTACAACGCGAGCAAGGTGCCCGCGCTCGTCTCCTCGAATCCGTACACGACGTATAACAACTTCTGCCTGCCGGCCAACGCCTCGCTCGACGAGCCGGCCTACTGCACGCAGGACACCCAATCCATTCTCAACTGGGGCGGCGAGTCCCTGGTCAACTGGACCATCAGTCCGGACCTCTCGCTCAAGAACATCCTCTCCGAGCGCGGCTACTCGAGCAACTGGGGGGAGGACAACGGCGCATCGATCTGGCCGAACTCGATCGGGCAGGAAGGCATCGAGCATCACCAGTTCAGCGAGGAGCTGCGGTTCACGGGCAAGTGGGGCTCGGTGCTCGACTACACCTTGGGCGGCTACTATTTCCGCGAGCTCTCGGTGTACGAGGCTCACGAGGACCTCGCGTACGTCACGCCCACGGACCCCGGCATCTACAACTTCCTGCAGGACGATCCGATCTACGCGCACGACAAGGCCGGTTACCTGCATCTAGTCTGGCACGCGACGTCGAAACTCGATGCCACCTTCGGCACGCGCTACACGAGCCAGGACAAGACGTACAATTACGTGCGCCTGACCGTCAACGACACGCCTTCGCCACTGTTCGTCACGCCGCTCGGCTCGCTGAACGGCGCGTCCTC
Organism: Gammaproteobacteria bacterium; assembly: GCA_030043215.1. Taxonomy (GTDB): domain Bacteria; phylum Pseudomonadota; class Gammaproteobacteria; order Steroidobacterales; family Steroidobacteraceae; genus JASHUC01. The sequence goes on along the minus strand of JASHYG010000130.1, from coordinate 497 downwards.
GACTTATACGGGCGCGCGCTGGGACTGGCGCGCGGACGTGGATTATCACTTCACGGATCAGGTGATGGCCTACGCCCAGTTCTCGACGGGCTTCAAGGGCGGCGGCGTCGATCCGCGGCCGTTCTACCTCGCGCAGGCCGTCCGTTACAATCCCGAGTATCTCGACACTTACGAGCTGGGGCTCAAGAGCACCTGGCTCGACAATCACCTCCGCGTCAATCTCGACGGTTACTTCTCGCAGTATCGGAACATACAGGAGACGCTCGGCGACTGCACCGGCATCGAGGGGATCCCGGCATTGTACGGCATACCCTGCGCACTGCCGTACAACGCGGGTAACGCGCATCAGAAGGGCATCGAATTGGAGTCGCAGCTGCGCTTCGGCGGCTTCCAGGCCGACGCCTCGCTCAGCTACATCGACTTCAACTACGTGAGCCTCAATCCCCTCACGGGCATCATGCTCGACATGATCACGCCGAATCTCTTGAAGTGGGAGG
>JASHYG010000129.1 GCA_030043215.1 Gammaproteobacteria bacterium | reverse complement strand
AAAGTCCCATCGACGCGATGGCGCGTGCGGCTATGGCTGAACTGATACTTCTCGGCCCCGCCGATGACCTGCGCCATCGCCTGCACGGCCTTCACCGGGTAGCGGCCCGTCGCCGACTCGGCCGACAGCATCACGGCATCGGTGCCATCCATCACCGCGTTCGCGACGTCGCTCACCTCAGCCCGCGTCGGAACAGGACTCTGGATCATGGACTCCATCATCTGGGTCGCGGTGATCACGACGCGGTTCTTGGCGCGCGACTGGTGGATGATCGTCTTCTGCAGGCCGGTGAGCTCCGCGTAGCCCATCTCCACGGCGAGGTCGCCGCGCGCGACCATGATCACGTCTGCGGCCCCGACGATCTCCGCGAGATTGGCGATGGCCTCGTGCCGCTCGATCTTGGCGACGATGTGCGCCTGGCCGCCCGCCTCGCGCACGAGCTTGCGCGCCTGCTCGATATCCGCCGCGTCGCGAGCGAAGGAGACGGCGACGTAGTCCACCTTCTCCTCCGCCGCGAAGCGGATGTCGTCGCGATCCTTCTCCGACAGCGCGGGCGCCGAGATGCCTCCGCCCTGGCGGTTGAGCCCCTTGCGGTCCGACAGCTCCCCGGCCACCCGGACGCGGCACTCGATCCGCGTGCCCTGCACGCTCTCCACGTCGAAGACGATCTGCCCGTCCGAGAGCAGGAGCGTGTCGCCGCGAGACACGTCCCGGGGAAGGTTCTTGTACGCAACGCCCACCGCGCGCGAGGTGCCGGCCTTCGGGTCCATCGCCGTGTCGAGCGTGAACGGCTGCCCCTCCGTGAGCTGAACGCGTCCGCCGACGAACCCCTCGATGCGGATCTTTGGCCCTCCGAGGTCGAGCAGCACGCCGACGATCGCATTGGCGCGCTCCGCCGACTCGCGCACGAGCTGCAGGCGCCGGCGCAGGTCCTCGCGCGTACCGTGCGAGGCATTGAGGCGCACGACGCTCACGCCGGCGCGAATCATCTCATCGAGCACGGCCGGGTCGTCCGTCGCGGGGCCGGCCGTGGCCACGATCTTCGTGCGTCTCGAGATATCCATGGTCGGGAGGGTGATCCTTCGGGGTCGAGCGGGGCGCGGCGGCTCACGCCGCCCGCACCTCCAGGATGGCGACTGCGGGCAGCTGCTTGCCTTCGATGAACTCGAGGAACGCGCCGCCGCCGGTGGAGATGTAGGAGATGCCGTCTTGCACGCCGTACTTCTCGATCGCGGCGAGCGTGTCGCCTCCGCCCGCGAGCGAGAAGGCCTTGCTCCGTGCGATGGTCTCGGCGATGGCGCGCGTGCCCTCGCCGAACTGGTCGTACTCGAAGACGCCGACCGGTCCGTTCCAGACGATCGTGCCGGCCGACTTGAGGAGGCTCCCGAGGCGCTCGGCCGTGTCGGGGCCGATGTCGAGAATCATCTCGTCGGCGTGGACGTCGTGAATCGACCGAATGTCCGCGTGGGCCGTCGCGGCGAGCTCCTTCGCGACCACCACGTCCGTGGGCAACGGGATCTCCGCGCCGCGCTCACGCGCTTGCGCCATCAGACGGCGCGCGATGTCGAGCATCTCGGCTTCCTGGAGAGACTTGCCGACGGCGATGCCCGTCGCCGCGAGGAAAGTATTGGCGATGCCGCCTCCGACGATGAGCCGGTCCACCCTCGCGAGCAGCGCCTCGAGCACCGTGAGCTTCGTCGAGACCTTCGAGCCGGCGACGATGGCGACCAGCGGCCGCGCGGGATTCTCGAGCGCGCGCTCCAGAGCCTCGAGCTCTCCGACGAGCAGCGGGCCGGCGCATGCCTGTCGCGCGAATTTTGCGATGGCGTGCGTGCTCGCCTCGGCGCGATGCGCCGTGGCAAAGGCGTCCATCACGAACACGTCGCCCAGGGCGGCCATGCGGCGCGCCAGACTCTCATCGTCCGTCTTCTCGCCGCGGTTGAAGCGCACGTTCTCGCACAGCACGGCATCGCCCGGCGCGCAATCGACGCCGCTCAGCCAGTCCTTGCGCAGCGGCACCGGCTTGCCGAGCAGCTCCGACATGCGTGCGCCGACGGGCGCGAGCGACAGCTTCTCGTCGTACGTGCCCTCCTTGGGCCGGCCGAGGTGCGAGAGCACGAACACCTTCGCGCCGGTCTCCATCGCTTGGCGCAGCGTGGGCAGCGCCGCGCGGATGCGCGCATCGCTCGTGACGGCGCCGTCCTGCACCGGCGCGTTGAGGTCCTCGCGGATCAAGACGCGCTTGCCGCGCAGATCCAGGTCGGCCATCCGCAGGACTTTCATGCGGCCCTCGACCACGCGAGGGTGATGTCGAGCATGCGGTTCGAGAAGCCCCATTCGTTGTCGTACCAGGCGCACACCTTCGCGAGCGAGCCGCCGGCGACCTTGGTCAGCGTCGCATCGAATATGGCCGAGTGCGGATCGTGGTTGAAATCGACGGAGACGAGGGGCTCCTCGTTGTACGCGATGATGCCCCGCATCGGGCCCCTCGCCGCTTCCGCGAGCGTCCGGTTGATCTCCTCCA
>JASHYG010000128.1 GCA_030043215.1 Gammaproteobacteria bacterium | reverse complement strand
GGCTTCGGAGGCGGTGGAGCCTCGGGCAGCTGGTAGCGATGAGCTTCGGGCGGCTGCTCAGGCATCTGATGACGACACCGTGGCGGCTCCGGCGGGCCTTCCCGCGCGCGACCCTCGAGGCGATCGAGCGCGCGATCCGGGAGAGCAGAACGCAGCACGTCGGAGAGATCCGCTTCGCCGTGGAAGGTGCGCTGCACGGTGCGCGCCTCTATCGCGGACAATCGCCCCGTGAGCGCGCGCTCGAGGTGTTCTCGCTGCTGCGCATGTGGGATACCGAGTACCGCAATGGCGTGCTGATCTACCTGCTGCTTGCCGACCGTGCCGTCGAGATCGTTGCCGACCGCGGTGCGCATGCCCGGATCGGATCGGAAGGCTGGGAAGGGATCTGCCGCAAGATGCAGGCTGCCTTCAAAGAGGGAAAGTACGAGGCCGGCGCGATCGGCGGCATTCAAATGGTGACGGCCTGCTTGGCGGAGCACTTCCCCGCCCGCGCGGGCGAGCGCGACGAGCTGCCTGACGCCCCGGCGGTGCTGTAGCGGAGCGCACGCGGCACATGCCGAGCGGGAGAGTTTCGTAATATAAGAAATTAGTTTGACTCGGACCCCTCGATGCACTTATATTTCTTATATTGCGAAATAAGTGTATCGGTGGAGTGTCTCGATGGGCAGTTTCCAATATCTCGAAACACCGATGCTCTCCTTGCTGGACCTCGGCCGAGCTATCCGGGAAAAACGTAAAGCCAGCCACCTGCGAATCGACGATGCCGCGGCTCTCTGCGGCGTATCCGTGGACCTTCTCTCTCGATTGGAAAACGGCAAATCGGGAGTCGCCACCGATCGAGTGCTCAAGGTCCTCGACGGCCTGGGCTTGGCCATGCTCGTCATCGACAAGGACGAGCGTGCGCGACGATGAGCGTGCACGCTCTGAACGTGTTTGATTCCGCCGCCCAGGTCGGAACGGTCGGATATGAATCTCTCGATGACCGTTTTTCGTTCCAGTACGCGGACGAGTGGCGTGAACGGACCGCCTCTTACTCGATTTCACCCCACATCCCGATGCTGGGGCAGGCTGCATCGTCGGGTACGGTGCGGCGATTCCTGGAAAACCTTCTCCCCGAGGGCCGTGCCCTCGACATCGTCTCGACGACGCTGCAGGTGTCCAAGAACAATCTGTACGGCTTGATCCGCGCGCTGGGCCAGGAGACCTCGGGAGCGCTTTCGTTCCGAGCGGGAGAGGCAACGCAGCTCAAAGAAACCACCCGCCGGGAAATTCGCGAGCAGGAACTCGAGCAGCGTATCGGCGAGCGAGCACACGTTCCGTTTGCGGTCTGGGACGGCCGCGTGCGAATGTCGATTGCGGGGTACCAGGACAAGCTCGCCGTTTACCTGGACCAGGAAAATCGAATGTACCTGGTCGAGGGCGAGCTCGCCTCGACGCACATTCTAAAACCCGAATCGGCCGACACTCGATTGCCGATGCTCGTCGCGAACGAGCATTTCAGCATGAGCCTTGCGCGCCGGCTGGGGCTCTCCGCTGCGTCCGTATCGATCTTGCGCGTGCCCGATCCCATATTGATCGTCGAGCGATTCGATCGGGTGCGCGAGACACCGCAGCACGTGCGTCGCCTGCACGTCATCGATGCCTGCCAGGCACTCGATTTCCCCGTCTCATACAAATATGAGCGCAACTTCGGATCCGGACGCGACGTTCGCGACATTCGTGACGGCGTCAGTTTCAGCCGATTGTTTTCCATCGCTGATCGTACGGTCGAGAAGGCCGTCACTCGCCTCGCACTCTTGCGCTGGGGGCTCTTTCAGTACCTCATCGGAAACTCCGACGCTCATGGCAAGAATGTCTCATTTTTTTGTAACCCCGCGGGACTGGCGCTCGCGCCGTATTACGATCTGGTCAGCGTCGTCCAATACGGCAGTCTCGATCACGAGCTGGCCATGGCCTTCGGCGATGAATTCGAGCCGGATCTAATACGTCCCTACGATTGGGCCGCATTCGCCGCGCACACGGGAATTCCGCGCAGCTTGCTGACTCGAGAAATGCGACGACTCGGAGCGCGCGCAAGCGAGGCGGCCGCCCTGCAGGCGGCCGAGCCCGCCTATCAGCTGGAAGAGAAAGCCTTCGTCGTGCGAATAGCCGAATTCGTTCGACGCCAGGCCATGAGGCTCACCGAGATGGCGCCCCAGGTGACGTCCGTCGATCTCGGCTGACATTTATGCTTGGCGGAGGGCAGGCTCGAACTGATAGCCGAGGGGTCGGCCGCCGGCGGGTTCGGACAGCCCTGAGGCCCCACATCGCTGTGCTGCGGCGGAAAATATGATGTGCCCGGCCGGTGATCCGCTGGCCTTCTCGCAGCGTGCGTGCGTGCCACCGTGGGAAATCCCGCCAGACCCCGGGACGGCACTGGACATCGGACGGGGTTCGGCGTTCAATCGAGGGTTGACGACGAACCGGGGGATTCATTGAGCAGATCGTTTTCGATATGCCGCAATGGCGCGGCCGACGAGACCTATCTGGCCACGGCGACGAGTGGGCGCGCGCTACTTGCCCACTCGATGTTGAACAAGGGAACTGCGTTCACGGAGGAGGAGCGCCGCGCGTTCGGTCTCGACGGGCTGCTGCCTCCCGCCGTCTCGACGCTGGACGCCCAGCTGGAGCGCATCTACGGCAATTACGCGAAGAAGACCTCGGATCTCGAGCGCTACGCGTTCCTGATCGCGCTCCAAGACCGCAACGAGACCGCTTTCTACGGGCTGGTCAGCAAGCATCTCAAGGAGATGATGCCGACCATCTACACCCCGGTGGTTGGAGCGGCCTGCCAGGTATACAGCCGCATCTATCACCGTCCGCGCGGGCTCTATATCTCTTACCCGCAGCGGGACAAGATCGGTGAGGTCCTCGCGAGCGTCGATGACGATGTCGATGTGATCTGCGTCACCGACGGGGAGCGCATCCTCGGACTGGGTGACCTGGGTGTTGGCGGCATGGGCATTCCCGTGGGGAAGCTCGCGCTCTATACCGTCTGCGCGGGGATTCACCCGGCCGCGACATTACCGGTCTATCTCGATGCCGGAACCAATAACCCGGATCTGCTGAACGATCCGCTGTATCTCGGATGGCGCCACGAGCGGGTACGCGGCGCGGAGTACGACGCGTTCGTCGAAATGTTCGTGAGCGCCCTGCAAAAGCGGTTTCCAGCAGTGCTCCTGCAATGGGAGGATTTTGCGAAGAACAACGCCGCACGCCTGCTCGAGCGCTATTGCAAACGAGTCTGCTCCTTCAACGACGATATTCAGGGTACCGGGGCCGTGACGTTGGCCGGCGTCATGGCTGCGACGGCGGTCACGCGCACGCGGATGAGCGAGCAGCGTGTGGTCCTGCTCGGCGCGGGCTCGGCGGCCGCGGGCATTGCAGGCCAGATCATCACGGCCATGGGGACGGACGGCCTGTCGATTGCCGAAGCGAAGGCCCGAGTATGGCTCGTCGACAGCCAAGGATTGGTGCACGACGGGCGTCGCGATCTCGATGCGTCAAAGAGACTCTATGCGCAACCGGTCGAGCGCACTCGCGGTTGGAGTCAAGCTGAGGCACCGACGCTCCTCGACGTCGTGCGACACGTGAAACCGACGATTTTGATCGGGACGGCCGCGCTGGCAGGCGCCTTCGACGAGCAGATCGTGCGCGAGATGGCTCGTCACGTCGAGCGTCCCGTGATCTTCCCGCTCTCCAATCCGACGTCGAAGTGTGAGGTATTGCCTGCGGATGCGATCCGGTGGACCGAAGGACGTGCGGTGGTGGCGACCGGCAGTCCGTTCGATCCCGTTGAATACGGTGGCCGGCGCTTCGAGATTGCCCAGTGCAACAACGCCTACATCTTTCCCGGGGTAGGCCTTGGCGTGATTGCCGTGCAGGCCCCGCGCATCACCGATGGGATGTTCGTCGCGGCAGCGCGCGCGTTGAGCGAGCTCGCGCCCGCATGCCGGGACGCCGCAGCGCCGCTCCTTCCCTCCCCGGGTGAGGTGCGCACCGTATCGCGCCACGTGGCCATTGCCGTCGCGCGGGAAGCGCAACGCGAAGGGCTGGTGCAAGATCTCAGCGACGGGGAGATGGAGCGGCGGATCCTCGCCAATATGTGGACGCCTCGGTATTTGCCGTACCGACGCGTGCCGGAAGCTGCGAGTTCCAACGGCAGCTAGCTGCGGCTGCGGCCAAGCCCGGCGTGGATTCGGTGATCGCGATCGATACCCAGTGAGGATGCCTCACCGCCTTGCGGCCGCCGCCTGGCTTGTCCTACTATACACATCTGGAGGTGTATAGATGCGTACCAACATCGTCCTCGACGATCGTCTTCTCAAGGAGGCGATGCGATTGTCGAAGGTGCAAACGAAGCGTGAGGCGGTGGATCTCGCGCTACGAGAGTACGTGGCGCGCGGTAAGCAGCGGAATATCCTCGCGCTGGTGGACGATGCGCTGATTGCGCCGGATTACGACGTTCGCGCCGTCCGGCGAAAAATGACTCGTGATCCTGGTTGACTCCACCGTCTGGATCGATTTGCTGCGCAACCGGGTAAGCGTTCCCGTGGGTCGGCTGCGCAAGCTCCTCGAGCTGGGCGAGGGGGCTGCGGCGCCGGTCATCGCGCAAGAAGTGTTGCAAGGAGCCGCAAACCCGGCCGCCTTCGCAAAGCTGCGCGAGTACTTCACGGAGATTCCGCTCATCGGCGCCGATCGAGGTATCGAGCTGCACGTTGCAGCAGCAGATCTTTACGCGCGCGCCCGGTGGCGAGCCATCACGCCGCGGAGTCCGCACGATTGTCTCATCGCCGCCATAGCCATCGCGGAAGGCGTGCCGCTGCTGCACGATGATCGAGACTTCGAGCAGCTGGCCACGGTGGAGTCGAGGCTCAAGCTGGTGCCTCGGGATTGATGCGAGCGCGTAAGCACGCCATGCAGGATCTCATGACCTCTCGCCGTAACTTCCTGAAAGCCGGAATTGCGGGCGCAGCGGCCACCGCCGTCGGCACAACCGCAGTCGGCGCATCCGCCGCCGGCGCAACGCGCGTGCCGACGCTCGGCCTGGTGTCGCCGGTCGATTCGTCGGTGCCGCCCGAGGCGGCCACCCTTTATCCCACGGGCATCCGGTTCCAGGCAGCCAGCGTCGGACTTGCGACGATGACCCCCGAGGGCTACGACCGGGTACTCGATCGGATCGCACCGACGGCCCGAGCATTGAGTTTGCACGGTGCGCAGGCCATCGTGCTGATGGGCACCTCGCTCAGCTTCTATAAGGGCGCGGCCTTCAATCGCGAGCTCACGCAGCGCATGATCACGGCCAGCGGCTGTCCGGCGGTGACGATGAGCACCGCGGTGATCGAGGGACTGCGGAGCGTTGGCGGTAGGCGGCTGGCCGTCGCCACCGCTTACGACGAGGAGGTCAATCGCCGCTTGCAGGCATTCCTGCACGAGGAAGGCTTCGAGGTGCTAGCGCTCCGTGGTCTCGGCGTCGAGAAGGTCGCCGACATCCGCCACGTGACGCGCGATGGCTTGCTGAGATTCAGTGTCGAGGTGTTTGAATCCGCACACGGCGCCGATGCCATGCTCATCTCGTGCGGCGGCTTGCGCACTCTCGACTTGCTCGAGCCGCTCGAGCGCCGGTGCGGGATCCCGGTGGTATCGAGCCTTCCGCACGCGCTGCGGGCCGGCGTGCGTCTCCTGGGCTTGAGCGGCCGCGCGCCCGGATACGGGCGATTGCTATCGCTGTGATAGGCCTGCTGTGAGGCGGCGGGGAATGTGCGCACTGTGCGCCTGCTCGCGCCTGCCGACGGGGCAGGCCCCGAGGACCGACCCGCGGTTGCTTTCATCAAAATGGCCATTTATGATGCACAAATGGACATTTCAGTGACGCAGTTCAAGGCCCGCTGCCTCGACCTGATCCGCAAGGTCGAGAAGAGCCGGGAATCGGTCGTCATTCGCCGGCACGGCCGAATCGTGGCGCGCCTACAAGGCGCTAGCGACCCGTTGGACGGAGACAAGCCCTGGGAGCGGCTGCGGGCGCTCGGTGGCCGCGCGCGCATCGAGGCTAACGAGTCCGTTTGGCGCGAGGAGGACTTCGAGGCTCTGCGTTGAGAGTTCTTCTCGATACTCACGTCTGGATCTGGTGGCTGCTGCCCGAATCCCCTCTCCCTCGTCGGGAGCGTGAGGCCCTCGACGAGATAGCGACGGAGCGGGGCATCTGCCTGCCTGCAATATGCCAATGGGAAGCTCAGATGCTCCATGCGAAGGGGCGCATCGAGCTGCCGCTACCGTTTCCGGGTTGGCTGGGACGCGCAACCGCTCCCGACATGTTGACGGTACTACCTCTCGACTCGGAGGCGGTGATCGCCGTCGATGGACTTTCGGCGACGTTCCACGGCGATCCCGCCGACCGTATGGTCGTGGCCACCGCCCGGGCGTACGATTTGCCGCTAGCGACGCACGATGTTGCGATCCGGCGGTCGCGCCTGGTGAAGATCTGGAAGCCGTAGCGCCGCGCTCCGAGCGGAAGGGGAGATCGAAGCATGTCGAAGCACCATCGCCATCTATTCGTCGCGCTGGCGGCGCTCGCCGCGTGCGCCGAGGCCGTGAGCGCCGCGCCGCCCGCGCCGCAATCGGCGGACTGGCCCGCGTACAACCGGACGCTCGCGGGTGATCGGTACTCGCCGCTCGCGGAGATCACCACCGCGAATGTCGGGCGGCTCACGTTGCGCTGCGCGTACACGCTTCCGGAGGCGGCCTCGTTTCAGACTGGGCCGCTCGTCGTCGACGGGACGATGTACTTCACGACCTTCAAGGGGTCGTACGCGACCGATGCATCGCGCTGCACCGAGAAGTGGAGCCGCCACGACTCGAGCGCCGGCCCGCCCGGCCTCGCGGTCAATCGGGGCTTCGCCTACCTCGATGGCCGGCTTTTCCGGGGGACTGCCGACGCGCATGTGATCGCCCTCGACGCGGCGGATGGCCGCGTGCTCTGGGATCGCGTGCTCGAGGTGGAGGGGGCCGGCATCTCCATTCCGATGGCACCGATCGCCGCAAACGGCCGGGTGTATGTGGGCAACGCCGGGGGAGATACGGTCGGCGTCACCGGGCACGTCTACGCACTCGACGCCCGCGACGGGCACGTCATCTGGCGCTTCGACGTGGTGCCGGCGCATGGGCACGCGCGCCACACGTGGACCAACCCCCGACTGCCCATCTCGGGGGGTGGGTTCTGGACCTCCTTCACGCTCGATGAGGCGAAGGGCATCCTCTATGTTCCAGCCGGTAACCCGGCGCCGGACTTCGACACGCTCGACCGCACCGGAGAGGACCTCTACGCGGACTCGGTGATCGCGATCGACGCTGCAACCGGACGGCTCCTCGCCTACAACCAGCTCGTCAAGCACGACACCCACGACTGGGACGTGGACAGCGCGCCGACGCTCGCAACCACGCGCGCCGGGCGCAGGATCATCGCCTCCGCGAACAAGGACGGTCTCCTCTCGATCCTCGACCGCTCGAGAGTCGGCCGGTCGGCGGCCACGTCGGGCGATCGGGCGCCGGTCATTCCGCTCCTCTCGCAAACCCCGACGACCACTCGCGAGAACGCCGACGTGCCGCTCTCGCGCGAGCACCCCGTTCATTTCTGCCCTGGCATGGGCGGAGGCGCCGAATGGAACGGCGCTGCCTTCAGCCCGCTGACGGACTCGCTCTTCGTCGGTGCGGTCGATCTCTGTGCCCGCGTCCAGCTCGTGCGCGAGCTCGCGGTGCCGGCGACCGGCCAGGTCTGGTTCGGCACCACCGGCTCGATGGCGGAGATGGTCGATCCGCCGGCCATGGCTCGCGGCTGGCTCACCGCGTTCGATGCGGAGAACGGCCGCGTGCGCTGGAAGTTCAAGGCACCCCATCAGATCGTCGCGGGCGTCACGCCGACGGGCGGCGACCTCGTATTCACGGCCGATGTCGACGGGGATGTCTTCGCACTCGATCAGCGAAACGGGCTCGTCCTGTGGCAGACGAACACCGGCCAAGCGATCGGCGGCGGAATCGTCGTGTACCGCGCGGGCGGTCACGAGCTCCTCGGCATCGCCTCCGGCATGAAATCGTTCGAGTCGCCCGGATCGCTCGGCAACAGCCGCATCCTCGTGTACGAGCTGCGCTGAGGCGGCCTCCGCGCCGGCGAGTCGCCGAGCCGCAGCCTCCGCTGAAACGCAACGGTACCGTTGCGTTTCAGCGCGAAGGCGAGTACCGTTTGCCGACCCGTTCCGCATGGCGGACGAACGGAAGGAGTCACCTATGTCCAGGTTGAGGCAGTGGGTTCTGGGTTCGGCGGCGGCGGCCGCGCTTCTGTGTGCTTCGATAACGCCCGCCAACGCGGCGGTCCCGCTCTTCCTGGTGCTCGGGCACCTGCTCGCGACCCGGCACGCCGTCGTGGACGCGGCGAGGGTTGCCACACGGCCGCTCGCAGCGGCTTCGGTCGCCTGGGCTGCCGAGCAATCCTACCCCTACCCGGCTTATTCGCCTTCGGCATACGCGCCGGCGTATTCGGCGGCGCCCGTCTATGGTGCTGGCGAGCCCGTTTCCTCTCCACCGTACTCCTACGCAAATCCACCGGTGTACTATCGAGGTCCACCGGTGTATTACGCTCGGCCGCCGGTGTACTACGCACAGCCGCGGGTGTACTACTCGCCTCGAGCCTACTACCGATCGGGGGTCTCCTACGCTAGTCCGTCGCCGCGCTACTACGGGTCGGCGCGCAGCGCGTATGCGCCAGG
>JASHYG010000127.1 GCA_030043215.1 Gammaproteobacteria bacterium | reverse complement strand
CGGCTCGCCCCCCTGACGGCGCCGCAGGCCCGGCTTCGGCGGTGGCCGAATGCCGCCGCAGGTGTGCAGGCGCAGTCCCGGGACCCAAGGCGACTCCCAGGGCCCCGGGCTGACTCCCCGGCTCGGGAATGCGGGCGCTCAGTCCTGGCTGGGGAGTCCTGGCTCGGGAGTCCAAGCCCCCGCACGAATGATCCGGGCGGTATCCAGCCGGATTCTTCGCAGGATATTGCGGGTGGTAGTACGCCCTGCGGCCGAAAATCCCACCAAAATTCAGCCGTTAAGCACGTGCTCGATGCGACGTTCCTCTTCCTGCTGACCACCCCGCTTCAATCAGGCGGCGGTGGCGGCAGACCTGCCGGCGGTGTCAGATCGAATCGCTGCCGGCCGGTGGCATCGACTGAACGGTCGTTCTGCACGCAGTTCCGCAGCTCCTGGAACTGATGCCCACGGTCACGATGAAACAGCGTTGTCGTCACGCGGGAAGTCGTGAGGACTTCAGGTGCGGTAACCCGTGTCTCGATCTGCAGCACATCCGGCTCCTTGAGTGTCATGCGCTCGACGACGCTGACATTCCTGCCCACTGGCACACCCGGGACGACCTCCATCGTGTGATCGATCCCCCCGGTCTCGATCACGAGTGTCTTGCCCTCCCAGTGCCCAATTGAGGTCCCGGCGCTAGACTCCTCGAGGTCGTTGGGTAGCGGTCCCCTGTCCAGTCGGATGCGGCGGATCAGGCCGTACTCGTTCGTGACCGTTACCCGTCCAGGGGTGGACAGGATCTCGAAAGCACCAACGATGCCGTCGTTGCCAGAGTAGAACTCGCTCAGTCCACCGTCGAAGCGCGGGCGGGCGCAGTCCCGCTCCTTTGGGCTGTAGCCCAGATCCACCGGGTCAACCCCTGCAAAGAACTTTTGCAGAAACTGCTGCGCCTTCACCGCGTATTCCGGTTTCAGCGGTACTGGCGACCCGAGTAACGGATTGCTCGCGTTCGCGTTGAAATCCACCGGCACCATCCACCACCCACTCAAATCCGGCAGTTCCTTCAGCGAGTCGTAACTCATGCCTGGCATCGATGTCGCGCCGTCTCTGTCGCTGCAGCCCGCCGCGCCTGCCATAGCAGCGATCAGCAGTGCCGTGACCGCAAGACCCGAACGACAGTGACCGCCCAGCATCGTTGCTCCCCCGGCTGACGATTGAACCCGTGCGAACGTCCCGCCCCGTACGTCAGGGTGCGGCTTGCTTGTCGAGCGACCCTTTGGCGAGCTCCGCCCTGACACCTGGAGCGTCCGGGTCACCTCTCAGTAAGCTGCCGTCCTCACGTACGAGTTTGATGAGATAGCCCCCTGTGCGGCCGTCCTTCAACGGATAGTATTCAACCGCAACCTTCTGTCCGGCGTTGATCACATCCTTTGACCAGCCGAAGCGCACGAGCCTGTTGATCGAGGCCGTCTCGAATGCGTACAGATCGTAACTCGACTGGCGTAGTTTCTTCACGTAGATCCAGACGTATGCATGCGGATTCGCCCACTCGAGCTGTGCCACGGTGCCGTGCGCCACGGCCGTCTTCGAACGATCGAACATGGCGTAGGAGTGGTGCGCCAGCGCCGAGCGCGCTGTAAGAGCGAGGGCTGCGACAATCAGTACGACTCCTGGCCGCACTGATGTGCTACCCGGGTGGCGCAGGTCTGTCGTCACAACGTTTCTCCTTTGTCCTTGTGCCAACTTCCTGACTGTCTGCTGCGCAAGCGGCGCTCCGGGCGGCGTGATCGTGCCTCTGGTTGTCGGGGATTGCGATCCGCCTCTTCCAGTCGTACTGTATGAACCACCTGAGTTCCCGCACGCGGATGTGGCCACTACGCTGAAATACTAAGAAGCTCGGTGTGAATTGTCGTGAATTCGACTCGGGAGCAAGCCGTGCCCGGTGCGCCGCCGGTCTATGTCTTCGACGGGTACCGTCTGGACTTGAGGGGGCGCATCCTATTCGCGCCTGACGGAAAGCCGCTGCCGCTGACTCCGCGTGTACTCGATACGCTCATATGCCTGGTCCAGCATTCGCGCACGCTCCTCCGCCGCGATTCGCTGATGGACTCGATTTGGCCCGATTCGGCGGTCGAGCCCAATAATCTCAGCCAGAACATCGCAAAGCTGCGACGGCTGTTCGGGGAACGTCCCGGTGAGAACCGCTTTATCGAGACGGTTCCCGGGCGCGGCTATCGGTTCATTGCCGAAGTCCATGCCCTGCCGGCTGCCGTCGAGACAACTCGCGAACGCACCGACGGCTCGCGATCTCTCGACGAAGAAACGGAGCAGCTGTTCCGGCAAGCCTTGCGGCGGATGCAGCGACCGACCGCCGAGAACTGCCGCCTCGCCGTGGCAAACCTCGAGCAATGCGTCGAGCGGAATTCGCGCTTCGCGCCGGCATGGGCCTGGCTTGCGGATGCCCATCTGTTCGCGGTGAACCTGGGACATGCCTCCCCCGACCGTCTCGTCGAGGCCGAGCGCTTGGCCTATCAGGCCCTCGAACTCGATCCTCGGAGCGCGACGGCATATGCCGTCATCGGCACAATCGACACGCACCACGGGAACTGGCTCGCCGCCGAGTCCCGTTTAATGACTGCAGTCGCGCTCGACACGAGGGATTTCATGCCTCGCACCCTGCATGCAAGCTTCGTGCTGATGCAGGCCGGACACTTGCGCCGCGCCATATCGCAGCTGCGGCAGACGTTCAAACTGGTACCGGACAATCCCGTTATGCTGCTGAATCTGGCAATGGCCCACAGCATCGCGGGCGATGACAATGAGGCGCTTTCTTGCGTGCGCTTGGCTACGAGCTTCGGCTTTCCGGAGGACACCGTCCTGCTGTCTTTCGTGTTCGCGCACGCCGCCTCGCGCGCGGGTCGCCAGGCTGAGGCGGCAGCCTACGCCGCACGCCTGTTCGCTCCCATGGCAGACTGCGGGCGCCTCGTCACTGCAGTGTTCAGAGGGCTCGAGGATCGGAAGGTTCGAGGCAAGGCACTCTGCGCACTCGACGAATTGCGCAACCGGGCCCTCGAGATGCCGGGCAGCGGGATGGCAGTGATCTTGGTCGCCGAGTGGCTCACGCGGCTCGGCGCGCTCGATCTCGCGTTCGGTGCGTTGAACTTTGCTCTGGAGCGGGATGCCGAAGTGCACTCCCGTCGGCCGAATTGGCAGACGCTGTGGGTGCCGGAGCTCGCCGCGCTACGTCGCGACGCGAGATTTCAACCACTGGCCGAGCGCCTGGGTTTGACGCAGTACTGGCGGACGTTCGGCCGTCCGGACTGCTGATCCGACGCTCACGATAAGGTACCGCTGGCGGTCGTCGGCGATGAAAAGCTTTCCTCTGCGAAAATCAAGGCGTTGTGACCGTCCAACAAACGCGACGAGCCTGCGTTGCCGCGCGGCGTACGCCGCGACGGCGCCATTCGTCAAACTTCTATTGTCTCCCCGGCATGGCCGCGGGGTCTCTCGTTTTTTTCTTGAATGACCGGTCAATGGACCGCTGACAACTTGTCGCGACTACTACGATTGGCGGCGCGCGGGCGGACCGTGACCGGCCCTTTTCAGCCCCGGCGTGCGATGACGTAGCGAAATAGGGCCGCTACCGCGCAGCTGCCGTCGGGCTGCACAAAGGGACGGAGTGCCTCTCGATGGGCGTTGGCCACGGCCTCCACGCCGGCGTGCCGCATGACGCGCTCGGCAACGCCCGAGGAGTTGAGTCCGCGCACGCCGGTCTCGAGGTCGGTATAGCGGAGGGTGAAGGGCACATCGCGCAACAGTTCCGGTTCCAGCCCCTGGGCGGCGAGCAGATCGCTCAAGGCGTTGCCGGTGGACAGCGCGAAGGGGCCGGGAGCGCCGGGCGGTGGCGGCGGGGCGAGGGGACGCAGGGAATTGACGATCGCCGCGACCGGCATGCCTTCGGGCGGCCCCCAGGTCAGCACGGCCACGGCGCCACCCGGACGGACGACCCGCACCGCCTCGCGCAGGGCGCGCGGCACATCGGCAGCGAACTGGAAGGAATTGAATCCAGTAACGGCGTCGAAGCTGGCGTCCGCGAACGGCAGCTCCTCTAGCTCTCCCTGCCTGAAGTCGCCGGCCGGCGTGCGTTCGCGGGCGATGGCGAGCAGACCGGCGGCAGCATCCAGTCCAGCAACCTGCGCGCCGCGCGCGGCGGCGATCTGTGCGGCGAGCCCCGAACCGCAGCCGGCGTCGAGTAGCCGCGTACCTTCTCGCACCCTCAGGTCGTCGAATACAGCCTGGTAGACCGCGCGCGCCTGGCCTTCCTGGAGTTCGGCCCAGTCACGCGCGTGGCTGCTCCACAGTTCGCCGTTTTGAGCCGCGGTCCCCATCTCGTGCCTCCGGTGACGTCTCGCGTCCGATCAGTGTACCGCCGGACGCGCCACCCGTAGAGCGATCAGCCTCGAAAGACTCCCGCCGCCGCAGACTTCGCGACGACGGGAGCTTGGGGTACGGATCTATCGATATTACGGCGAGATTCGAACCGCCGACGACGTACCGGGGTATCCGTCCGCCGGTGCCGGCGCCGGTGCTCCAGGTGCTGGCATCACATTGCCGTCGGTGTCGTAGAAAATTGTAACGTTGGTGCCGGAATATGAGTTGCCATCCTTCGCGAGGGTGTCCGTCTCGGTCTCGTTGAAATATCCGATGTTATTTCCGCTGGGGTCAAAGAGCCAGCCGTAGTGATTGCGGATATAGGTCCACGGACCTGTCGCTTCCCACGAACCCATGCAGATGTTCCCCGTCACTGGGGCCAAATTGATGTTTTCCCATTCAGTGCCGTCGCTGTGCCATTGAATGAATGCCTGGCCATTCGGGTAGGTCGCAAGCCAGGTTCCCACGATGCCCTCATGGGGTGCGAAGTGCTCGTGATTCAGAATCAGAGGGACTGGCTGGTGAGACGCTACGCGTGGATCCGAGCAGTTGGCATGCGCCGGCAATGCGAAGAGCGTTGCGGTCGTGACGAGAGCAATTCCGATGAGAGCCGTTTTCATAGAGTATTCCCCTGGGCAATTTGGTTGTGATTCTTGCTGAACCGACGCGACCGAGAATCACAGCCCACCGGGCGATTCGCCAGGAATTTCCGACGGGAGCGGAGCTTTCGGTAGTGAACGCGACTTTTTTTGGAGTCAGCACGCGCCCGCAGCGTCCGGCACGGCTGCGGCGCTCACGGCACTATGTCACAATCCCGGCGCTCAAAGGAGCCAGCGAATGAATACACCGGCAATAGCCCTTCCCCATCGGTACCGAGCGATCCCGATCGACCGCCTGCGAAGCCTCTTCGGCGGCATGGGATTTTTGCTTTGGATTGCTGCAATGGGCACGGTCTGCTGGACCATTCAATATGTGCTCATCAGCGCGCCCACCGCCGGTCTTGCGCAAGCACTGCGGCAGGCGCTTCCGGTTCTCGAGCTCAACCTGACAGTGACGATATTACCCACGCCGATTTGCGCTGCGCTGTTGAACCTTGCGCCGCCCTCTGGCTTGCGACGCATTGCCCATTACGCTCTGGCGGTCATCGTCTATCTTGTCTGGTGCCTGTGCCACGAGCCCAATGGCGACATCAACGGCCACTGGCTCGATGCTGTTCTGCACCATCGGCAATTACTGGCTGACACATGTGATGCCGCCGCGTCCTTGACGGTGCTGATCATTGCATTCGGATACTACCGGACCGCGGCGAATGCTTCGGATGTGCTCAGCCGCGCCCATGTCGACGCGGCGCGCCTCAACAACGAGCTGCAAAGCGCACGACTGCAGCTGCTGCAGGCCCAGATCGAGCCGCACTTCCTGCTGAATACCATCGCGAACGTGCGCACGCTCGCGCGCCTGCAACCGGCGGCGGCAACCGATCTCATTGACAATCTCGGGCGCTATTTCGCCGCTGCATTGCCGCACATCCGGGAGAGCGAGGCGTGCCTCTGCGATGAGATGCGTCTGGCGGATGCCTATCTCGCCATCTATCGGGTGCGCATGGGCACGCGGCTATCCTACGCCATCGATCTGCCGGCCGAACTGGCACCGGTACGCGTGCCGACGATGATTCTGCTCACCTTGGTGGAAAACGCCGTCAAGCACGGCATTACCCCGGCCGTGGAGGGAGGCTTCATCCGCGTCAGCGCAACCTGTGAGCAATCGGTGCTGCAGCTGAGGGTTGCGGACTCCGGATGCGGGCTGAAACCCGGGCAAGGGACAGGCTCCGGGCTCGCAAACTGTCGCTCGCGATTGCGGCTCCGGTACGGTAGCGGGGCGACACTGCACCTCGAGCGTGCCGAACCGCGCGGTGTGATCGCAACGGTGCGCTTTCCGATCGCGAGGCTGGCATGAGCGAGTCCGGCATCGCGGACCCTGGAGCGGAGGCGCCCATGGATGGGATGTCGCTGGCGCGCGCGGTCATTCGCGGCCTGACCTGGCGTCGGGTGGCCATTACGGAGTCGATCGGCCTGTTTGCGATTCTGATGCGTTACGTGGAGGCGGGCGGCACACTGACGCCGACGGACGGACCCACGCTCGCGGCCGATCTGCTGTCGATCGTTCCCTTGCTCATCCTGCTCGCCGCGCTGTGTGCTGACCAATTCGTGCTCCGTGGCAGGGCCGCACTGCCCTCATACTCGATCTGCCTGATTGTTGCTGTCTGCAGTGGCACGGCTGCCCAGTGTGCACTCCAGACATGGATCCGCGCCAATTTCGCGCCGGATCCGGCGATGTTGATCCTGCACTCGTGGAGCTGGTTCGCATACGACGCGCTCGACGGCCTGCTCCTCGGCGCCGTCGGCATGTTCGTATTCCACTCGCGGCGCAGCGTAGTGCGCGTTCTCAATCGGCTACGCACGGCTGAGCTTTCGCGCGTACACCTGGAGCAGAGCCTGATCGAGTCGCGCCTGGCGGCCGCGCAGACGCAGATGGATTCCTCGGCCATGCTGAGCTCCCTGAGAGAGATCGGAGATCTGTATCGCACGGCGCCCGAAGAGGCCGATGCCAGGTTCGACAGCTTTGTCGAGTCCCTGCAGAGCCGGCGTTCGTCGTTCCGCCACCTGAAAGCCTGATCGGGAATGGAACAACGTGACCGCTCCGACCGCAATCATCGCCGAGGACGAACCCCTGCTGCGGGCAGAGCTGCGAGCGCTGCTGACGCGGCTGTGGCCGGAGCTGCGCATCGGCAGCGAGGTTGCCGACGGCCTGCAGGCGATTCAGGCCATCGATCGCCTGTCTCCGGAGATCGTGTTTCTCGATATTCAGATGCCTGGAGCGAGCGGACTTGACGTCGCAGAGCATGTCAGCGGTCGCTGCAATGTCGTCTTCATCAGCGCCTATGAGCAACACGCGCTGGCGGCTTTCGAGCGGGGCGCACTGGACTACGTGCTGAAGCCCCTGACCGCCGAGCGCGTACGCCGAACCGTCGAGCGACTGAAGGAGCGCCTGCAGGAGCCGCCGCCGGATCTGCACGCGCTGGTCGAGCTGCTGAGGAGCCTAGCCTCCAAGCAAGAGCCCGAGTACGTCAAGTGGATCACTGTCCCTCACGGCTCCGACCTGCGCGTGGTGACCATCGAGGAGATTTGCTACCTGCAGGCGGAGGACAAGTACACCAATCTCTTCACATCGAATGCGACGTATCTACTGAACGCGACGCTCAAGCAGTTGAAGGAGCGACTGGATCCGAAGATGTTCTGGCAGGTCCATCGCAGCACGATCATCAATGTAAGGGCCATCGAGACCATTCATCGCTCTTTCAGGGGTGCAATGGAGGTCAAACTGAGGACGCGTCCCGAGTGGCTGGCGGTGAGCGCGGCCTACGCCCACCTTTTCCGCCAGAACTGAGCGACGCCAGGCGACTGATTCCAAACAAGGCGCTCGCCGCCACGAGATTGAACATGGGTCGCCTCCCCTACTCTGGCGGCGCGCGAATTGTACTGCGGCTCGAGGCAAGTGCAGCTGCGCACGATGGGTCGGACCTCTAGTGACATTCAACAGGAGCTCGTGACATGACCACCTTCAAGAACCCTCGGTACGGAAGCGTAGCGCTCGCCGCCGCGGCGCTGGCGCTCCTCTCATTCGCCTCGCTCGCATCCGCGGAGGAACCCGTTGCCACGCTCTCCTCGCTGCTTTCGCGCGCGCAGATCGAGGACACGATCACGGATTACTACGCGCTTTTCGGCGGTGCCGACCGTGGGTACAGCTCGTACTACACCGAGAACGGCGTTCTCGATGTGAACGGGATCGTCAGACGCGGCAGAAAACCCATCGAGGACCTCTACAAGGGCATCCCGCCGGATCACGGCAAGATACACGTGATCTTCACGAACCTGAGGATCATCGTGAGCGGCAACACCGCAAGCGAAGATCTCGTCTGGACGGAGTTCATCTCCGAGACGCACGCAGCGGTGCCGCACATTCTCGAGCAGGGTCGCGACCACGGCGAGCTGGTCAAGCGCAACGGTAGATGGCTCTTCAACTACCGAGTCGTGACCAACGATGGGGGACTGCCGCCATCGCTCGAGAAGTACTACAAG
>JASHYG010000126.1 GCA_030043215.1 Gammaproteobacteria bacterium | reverse complement strand
GAGCGGCTGGGACCAGTCGCCGAACTCCGCGTTGACCGCAACGCGCAGCATCTCCGGGGCGAGCGAGAAGGGATGGCGCTTGCGCAGCTCCTCGTAGAGCTCGCGCGGTGTGCGGGCCGGTGTCGTCACTGTCTCGGCGCTGCGCCCTGCCTGCTCGCGCAGGAGCGCGTAGTACTGAACCTCGATGCGCCTCGTAGGACTGGTTGCGCCGAGGTGTGTTGGGGCGGACTGCAGCGCGCTCGAGGCCGCCCCGTACTCCTCCGGGGTGTTCACGTTGTCGAGCGCGCGAGGATTGGGCTGGTCGAGCAGCTCGACATCCGCCTGCAGCAGGAACTTTCTCGGGCAGTCGCGCCCGCTTGCGACGTAAGCGGAGATCGCCGCGCGGCTCGAGGGCTCGTAGATGGCGCACAGCGGCTCCGGCAGGCCGCCATGGCTCGCGCGGTACGCCGTCGCCTGGCGACCCGGCCGGCGCGACCGCAGCAGGTGACCGAGCGTCGCCGCGTCCAGGAACGGGAGGTCGCAGGCGAGCACGAGCCACGCCGCTTGCGGGTGCGCCGCCTGGGCTGCGACGATGCCTGCAATGGGACCGAGGTCCTCCTCGGTGTCCACGATCTGCGGAAAGCGCGCGCGGACCGGATCGTGGACCTGATCCCGCCTGACGGAGACGAACGCGCGGGCGACGTAGGGGCGAACGAGCTCCATCGCCTGCTCGAGCTGGTTACTGCCCCGGTACTGGAGCGCAGCCTTGTCCTGGCGCATGCGCTTGCTGCGGCCGCCCGCGAGCACCAGGCCGTAGACGGTAGCGGTGTCCTCGGAAGGCTTCATGACCCCCGATTGTAAGGCCGCCGGCGCGAGCCGGTCGAACCACGGCGAAAATTGCGGCGGCCGCCCGATTTGGCGAGCAGCCGGACGCCGGAGATCTCGATATCGTGGGAGAGCGCTTTGCACATATCGTAGATCGTGAGCGCAGCGGCGAAGGCGCCGGTGAGCGCTTCCATCTCGACCCCGGTGCGGTGGTGGACGGACACGGTGCAGCGGATGCGCAGGCCGCCGGGCGCCGGCTCGATCTCCACGGCGCAGTTCTCGAGGGCGATGGGGTGGCAGAAGGGGATCAGCTCCGGCGTGCGCTTCGCCGCGAGGACTCCCGCGATGATGGCGGTGTCGAAGATGGGGCCCTTCTTGGTGCGGTGGCCCGACCGGCGCAGCGCGAGCAGGACGCTCCGCGGAAGGAGAATCCGCGCCTCGGCGGTCGCCGTCCGGTGAGTCACCTCCTTGGTGCCCACGTCGACCATGGTCGGGCGCTTGCGCGCGTCGAGATGGGTGAGACGAGGTGTTTTCACTCACCCCCCTATGTAGTACATCTCGATCTTGCGCTGCTCGCCGGAGGAGCGGCGCAGGCTCGCCCGCAGCTCGCTGTAGCGGTCGGAGCGCGCGACCCAGATCCGCCGGATGAGCTCGGTCAGCTCCTCGTCGCTCGCGCCGGCGCGCAGCACATCGCGCAGGCTGGTTCCGTGCGTTGCGAACAGGCAGGTGTAGAGGATGCCGTCGGAGGATAGGCGGGCCCGCGAGCAGTCGCCGCAGAAGGGCTGGGTCACCGAGGAGATGAAGCCGACCTCGCCCTGGCCGTCGGCAAAGGCGTAGCGCTCCGCCACCTCGCCGCGATAGTTGCGCTCGCGGGGCGCGAGCGGCCAGCGCTCGCCGATGCGCGCGACCAGCTCCTTGGACGGGACGACCAGCTCCGGCTGCCAGTGATTGCGGTTTCCCACGTCCATGTACTCGATGAATCTGACGATCACGCCTGTGCCCCGGAAACGCTCGACGAGGCTCACGGCGTCATGGTCGTTGACGCCGCGCTGCACCACCGCGTTGATCTTGATGGGCGCAAGGCCGGCCCGCAGCGCATGGTCGATGCCGTCGAGCACCTCGTCGATGCCGCCGAAGCCCCCGCTCATGCGGGCAAACACCGCCGGATCCAGGCTGTCGACGCTCACGGTGATGCGATGCAAGCCCGCGGCCTTGAGCTCCGCGGCGTGCCTGGCGAGCAGGACGCCGTTCGTCGTGAGGGCCACGTCCTCGACGCCGGGAATGTTCGTCAGATCGCCGATGAGGTCGGCGAGGTTCGCGCGCAGCAGCGGCTCTCCGCCGGTGAGGCGGAGCTTCCGTGCACCGAGACGCACGAAGAGCCGCGTGAGCCGCACGATCTCGTCGAAGGAGAGCCGCTCGGTGGATTTCAAGAACCGGTAAGCCTCGTGGAACTGCTCCCGGGGCATGCAGTACGGGCAACGAAAGTTGCACCGGTCCATGACCGAGATGCGCAGGTCGCGCAAAGGACGCTGGAAGGTGTCGCGGGGGCGCGGCACGCCGAGGGGGAGGACGACTTCTGCGGGAGGCGGCATGGGGGTGCTCGGTCGCTCAGTTAATCATAGGACCTGCGCGGAGCGGAGAAGATCACGGCCGTCACCAGCGATACAGCCGCGTGACGAATCCTCTCGGAAGCGTGGCGGGGCCGGGGGGCAGCTCGACGAACCCTTCGGTTCCACCGAGCGAGACGAAGTCGCCCGAGCCGTTCGTGGGACACGGCACAGCCCACGCTAGCCCCTCATCGTCGACATCCGCGCGCACCGGGAGGAATGTGGCAAGCTCCGCCGTGACCTCGAGCTTGCCGGCGAGCGCGATCCTCTCCGGCCTCACCGGACCCTGTCCCATGGCGGCGAACAGTGCCGGGATGACATAGCGCCGGAGGCACACCAGCGTCGAGACGGGATTACCGGGCAAGGCAAACACGGCGGCGCCCGTGGGCGCGATGCCGAACCAGAGCGGCCGGCCGGGCCGCTGCGCCACGCGATGGAAGATGGTCCGGGCTCCGAGCTCAGTCAGCACGCGCGGCACGAGGTCGAAGCGGCCGGCGGACACACCGCCGCTCAGGATGAGGACATCGTGCGTATCGAGGTGGAACCGAAGGCGGCTCCTCAGCGCCTGGGCGTCGTCGCGTACGTGGTCCTCGGCGACCCGCTGAAATCCATGGCACCTGAGGGCCGCGATGATGCCATAGACGTTCGAGCGACGGATCTGATGGGGTAGCAGCGCCTCTCCGGGCTCCACCAGCTCGTTTCCGGTCGAGATGACGGCAAGGGCCGGCTGGTGGCTCACGCGGATGCGTGCCGCGCCGGCGGAGGCCGCGATGGCGACCTCCGGCGCCGTGAGTCGTGTACCGGCCGCGAGCAGGAGCGAGCCCTGCTGGGTATCGCTCCCACGCCTGTGCACGTGTTGCCAGGGCTGGACGGCCGAGCCCTCCTGGAGCCGGGCTTCGCCGTCGGCGACCGAGATCTGCTCGACGGGGACGACCGCGTCACAACCGCCCGGAAGGACTGCGCCGGTCATCACCTCGATACAGGAGGCTCGCGAGGCGAGGGTGAGAGGCGGGTCCCCCGCCGCCTGCACGGCCTGGATGCGCAGCCGCCACATCCCCTCGCGGGTCGCAGCGCTGTCGAGCGCGATGCCGTCCATGACGACGCGGTCGAACGGCGGCTGATCCCGCTCGGAATAGATGTTTTCCCGCAGCACCGCCCCGGAGCACTGAGCGAGCGGCAGGGACTCGATCGGCAGACAGGGTAGGTGCTGCCCGATCAGCCGCTCGGCCTCCGCGATGGAGAGCACGCCCAGGCACTCCAGTTGACGCGGCGGCGACCCTCAGCTCTTGTTCTGGTGCTTCTCCTTGTAGATCTTCACCTGGTCGTTGAAGCGGTTCGTCACGGCGGTCGCCGCATCGACAGCCGCATCGTTCTTCTGGATCAGAACGTTGTCGAGCTCGGCCTTCTGCTTGTCATAAGCCGCCTTCTGATCCGGCGTCATCTTGCTCGGATCCGAGGTGGAGAGGGCCTGATCGTGCTCGAGCCTCAGGCAGTCTTGATAAGCCTTGACCTCGGCGTTGTAGGCCTGAAAGGCCGACTGTCCAGCCAGCATCTCCTGGAGGGTCGCCGTGCTGCCGTCGGGGATGTGATCAGGGGCCTTCGGATAGCTGCAGTCCGCATACGCCGTTCCCCCCGCGAATGCCGCAAGAACCAAGATCATCGAAAGACTTTTCATTTTAGGGTTCCTCCTCGCCCTATCTTATGCGATTTTGCGGGAGGCGGAGAGGGGGCTCTGCGGCCGGACCGGCTCCGGCGCGGTCCGGTAGGCCTCGCCGCCAACGGAAGCTCGCGCGTTCACGGTCGTGGCTGCGCGGATCTCCACTCCCGACCCCGAGACGGGTTCCGAGTCCGAGTATCCGTGGGGTCGGAATCTCCGTAAGATCTTCCAGCCGCGCCCGTAGCTCAGCTGGATAGAGCATCAGGCTTCGAACCTGAGGGTCGGGGGTTCGAATCCCTCCGGGCGCGCGACGTCTCCGGTTGTCTATTCCGACGACATGGGTAGGCAGGTGTACGCATGCTCGCTCGCAGCATCGGTGTCGCTGTCGCATTCCGGCCTCATCGGGTCACATCACGGTGCTATGGGTTCCCACGATGCTGGCTCTATCGGCGGCATCAGCCATCACTGAGACCACGTTGGTGACACGCGTGTGTGACGTCCGTTCGAGCGGACCGTGCAGTTCCCGTCCCTTCCGGCTCGCAGCCTGATCGCCAGTGCCCACCATGGACATTTTCGAAAACCAGGGGAAAGTTCGCGCGATCTACCACGTCTCGCTCGGTGTACGTGACATCGAGCGTTCGCGGCGATTTTACAGTGCCGTCCTGTCTCCCCTTGGTTTTGGGCTCCTCTACGAAGTGAAGGAGGGGGGTAAAATTACCTCGCTCGGATGGGGCCTGCACTTCCCGGAGCTCTGGACCAACATCCCTCTTGCTGGCGCGGCCCCGCACCCGGGTAGCGGCATACACGTGGCGTTTCACGCTCCCGATGCCGGCGCAGTAGATGCATTCCATCTGGCGGCTCTGGCAGCCGGCGCAACCGACAATGGAGCGCCGGGCTATCGGCCCGATTACGATCCGGGCTACTACGCAGCCTTCGTAGTCGATCCAGATGGAAATAAGCTCGAAGCGATGTGGTTCGATCACCAGAGAAGCGACGGGCGATAGCCCCACACATCGTCCGGCTCTCTGCCGCAATACGGCCCCTGGGCGGCGCTCGCAAGACGACGATCGATCGCCTTCCGGAATTGGGGGAGGGGTGGGTTGGAGTACTATCGCGCGCAACCCGCGGCATCCGCGGGACAAGAAGCAAGAACGAGAGGCTCGACATGAAGGTGTTGTGGCTTGGCGCGACGCTCGCCGTTGCGGCGCTGCTGTGTGTGCGGCCTGCGACGGCTCAGATCGGAGTCGTCTCCGTGACTGGCGGGCGCGTCGAAGGCGTGGTCGCGGACGGTATCGCGTCGTTCAAGGGCATCCCGTTTGCAGCTCCTCCGGTCGGTGAGCTGCGCTGGCGGTCTCCGCAGCCGGTGCGGCCGTGGACGGGCATCAGGCGGACCGACCGCTTCGCTCCGAGCTGCATACAAAAGCCGGATATCGCAAAAATCTTCGGAGCACCGCCGGACATCAGCGAGGATTGCCTGTACCTCAACGTGTGGACGCCGGCCCAAACCGGGAGGGAGAAGCTGCCGGTGATGGTATGGATTTACGGCGGAGGCTTCAGCACCGGGCAGACGAGCGCTCCAGTCTATGACGGAGCGCATTTCGCGCATCGCGGCGTCGTCCTCGTGAGCGTCGCCTATCGGGTGGGCGCCTTCGGGTTTCTCGCTGACCCTGAGCTTTCCCGTGAGCCGGGCGGCGGCTCGGGCAACTACGGGATCCTAGACATGATCCAGGGCCTGAAATGGGTCAAGGAAAACATCGCGCGGTTTGGCGGGGATCCCGCGAACGTCACGATTTTCGGCGAATCGGCCGGCGGCATTGCCGTGAGCATCCTCGCCGCCTCGCCCGCAGCGCACGGACTGTTCGAGCGCGTGATCAGCGAGAGCGGCAGCAACTTCTCTCCGGTAGGATCATCGCCCATCGGTACCTCGGCCGAGCACAGCCATGAGATTGGCGGGCTGATCGACACGCAAGGCGGCGAGTTGAATCACACGCTTGCGAGTGCAGAGCAGTACGGCGCGGGCTTCCTTGCGAGGCTGGGTGCAAGCAGCATCGGCGCGGCTCGCCAGCTGCCGGCCGCCGTGATTCAGAAGGCGTACGAATCGGAGCCCGCGTATGGGTTCTCGCCGGTCGTGGACGGTCACATCTTCCCGGGCGATGAATACACGCTGTACGAGCAGCGGCGCTTCAACGACACGCCCGTACTCATCGGCACCAATGCCGACGAGGGGATCCTGTTCGTACAGTCAGGCATCACGCCGGCGGTATTCGAGGAGGATGTCCGATCGGATTACGGTAGGTATGCAAGCGCTATCCTTGCGCTCTATCCGCATGCGACGGACGCGCAGGCGGAGCAGGCCGCGAGGGATCTCCTACGGGATACGGTCTTCGCATGGGGCACCTGGTCGTGGGCGCGATTACAGACGACGTACGGCCGAAGCAAGGCCTATTTCTACTACTTCGACCGCCGTTCGCCGCAGGCGGCGCTCGGTCCGAGCCACGCGGCCGAGATCGGCTACGTGTTCGGTAACTTGACCAGTTGCAAGCAGTGCGGTTCCTTGGGTCTGAGCGGCCCTCCGGGACCTGCCGAGGTTGCCCTCGCGCAACGGATGCAGAGTTACTGGGTCAACTTCGCAAAAACCGGCAACCCGAACGGCCCCGGCTTGCCGACTTGGCCCGCGTTCAACACATCGCCGCGGCCCGCCATATATCTCGACGCTCGTCCCCACGCCGGTCCCGCGCCGAACCTGCGGCAGATCAAAGCTATCGATGCCTATTTCCGCTGGCGGCGGGAAGAGGCGAAGAAGCACGCAAAGTAAGGCGCAGCCCCGCCGCGAGCGGCAAGCTCCCCTCGAGCCGGCCCTGGCCGCCGAAGCACTCCGCGCCGAGCCGCACCTCGGCGGCGGCCAATTTAGGTGGCGTCGCGCGTCAAGTTGGGCAGTTCTCACGGTTCGCGCTCGTCCGCCCCGACGCAGGATCTATCGGGTCCGAGATCCGAGCCGACACCGCGCCGCGCCCAGGGCGTATTGCAATCCT
>JASHYG010000125.1 GCA_030043215.1 Gammaproteobacteria bacterium | reverse complement strand
ACGGGAGCGCGAATCGCTCCCCGGGGCAGCTCCGCCCTCAGTGCTTGACGAGGCCCACCATGTAATCGACGGCCTGGCGGATCACCGCGTCCGGAATGTCGGGGCGGCCGCCCTTTGCGGGCATCACCTTGCCGTCGGCCTGCAGGCCATTGAGCGCGTGCTGGTACAGGGTGGCCTTGCCTTCGGCAATGCGCGGCGCCCACGCGGCGGCGTCGCCCGCCTTGGGAGCACCGGCGATCCCCTGGCCGTGGCAAGCGGAGCAGACCTGCTGGAAAGCCTGCATGCCGTTCGTCGGTATCGGCAGAGCGCTGCCAGCCCCCGCGGCCGGATTGGTCTCGACGATGGCGAGCGCGGCGTTGTTCTGCCCCGCAACGGCCTCGCGGGTGAACGGCTGGAGGCGCTGCTCGAGGCTCGTCAAGTAATCCGGCTCGGTGTAGATCTCCTGGCCCTGCGTCGCTCCGGCGATGGACCGGGCAAGCGCGAACAGGATGACGGCCACGACCACCAGCAGGCCGATCACCAGACTGAATACGTCAAAGAAGTGCGTGTCCTGCTTGCTCACAGCCGGTCCGATCCGAGCCACCCGGGATTGGGGCGGCGCAGTATAACGGCTGACCGCGTCCGCCCGAAATGTCCCGGCAGGAATTGGTCCGCCCGGCGGAGGGGTGGGGCGGTCAACCGGCGCGGATCCGCCGCGTTCTGGGCTGGGTCTACCGCATCATCCATGGAGGATCAGCGTGCGCGAGCGGGCTGCCTCGGCCATAGCCGCCAATCGATTTGGACTCGGCGCCCGTCCGGGGGATCTCGCGGCGATCGGCGATGCCGGCCCCGACTGGCTGCGAGCGCAGCTCGACGGCCCCGCGCCCGCGATTGCCGACGATGATCTCCAGCTCTCCGCGGGGATCCTCGGGCAGATCTACGCGCTGCGCCGCGAGATCCGCGCGGAGCGCCTCGCGGCGGTGCACGCCGACCGCGGCACCGACGGCTCGGGCGGTGCCGACGGCTCGGGCGGTGCCGACGCGGCTGGCACGGCCGGCGCAGTGGCGACGCTCGCCCAGCTCTTGCGTCCCGTCTACCTCGTCGAAGCCGGCGCGCGCTTCCGGGAGTCCGTGTTGACGGATCGGCCGCTCATCGAGCGCCTGACGCAGTTCTGGGCGAACCACTTCGCAGTCTCGGTGGACAAGGGAGTGCTCCCGGGGCTTGCGGGCAGCTACGAGCGGGAGGCGATTCGTCCGTACGTGCTCGGAAATTTCACCGACATGCTGCTCGCGACCGAGCGCCACCCGGCGATGCTGCTCTATCTCGATAACCAGATGTCCATCGGACCGGACTCGCGCGCGGCGCAGAGCATCGAGCGCCGTAATCCCGGCCGCCGGGTCGGGATCAACGAGAACCTGGCGCGCGAGACGATGGAGCTGCACACCGTGGGCGTCAACGGAGGCTACACGCAGGCCGACGTAACCGCGTTCTCCGAGGTGCTGACGGGCTGGTCGGTCACAGGCGCGAACGGGCAGCGCAACGGCGACCTTCCCGGCACCTTCCAGTTCCGCCCCGCGATGCACCAGCCCGGTGCGCAGATCATCATGGGCCGGCGCTACCCAGATACGGGTTACACCCAGGGTGTGGCCGTCCTGCGGGACCTCGCGCGGCACCCGTCGACCGCCCATTTCGTGGCCGTCAAGCTTGCCCGTCATTTCATCGCTGACGATCCGCCGGCGTCGGCCGTTCAGCGCATCGCCCGCGCCTTCGGCAAGAGTGGCGGAGACTTACCCACGGTCTACCGTGCGCTCATCGATTCCCCGGAGGCCTGGGCCGAGCCGCTCGCGAAGTTCAAGACGCCGTCGGACTACATCGTGTCGGCTTTCCGCGGTCTGCAGCTTCCTCTCGAGGCGCACAAGGAGCAGGTCGGGCTGTTTGCGCTCCTCGGGCAGCGGATCTGGTCTCCGGGCTCGCCGGCGGGTTGGCACGACAGCAGCGCCGATTGGGACGACGCGTCGGCGCTGCTGAAGCGTATCGAATGGGCGGATGCGGTGGGCCAGAGAGTCGGCCCGCGGCGCGATCCCGCGGCGCTCGCGCCGCAACTGCTCGGAGGCACTCTGAGCGCCGGAACCCAGGAGGCGATCGCCCGCGCGGCGACCGGCGCGCAGGCCTTGACGCTGCTGCTGGCGGCTCCGGAATTCATGAGGCGGTGAGACCATGCGACCCTTGAGACGACGTGAATTCCTCGCCGCCGGCGCGCTGACCGCCGGGGGCGCCCTGCTGGCCTCGAGGCTCGCCTTCGCCGCCGCGGGCGCCAGCACGAAATCCCGCTTCGTGCTCGTCATCCTGCGGGGCGCGCTCGACGGACTCGCCGCCGTGCCGCCCTACGCCGATCCCGACTATGCGGCCACGCGCAACGATATGGCGCTCGGGCGCCCGGGATCCGCCGCCGGCGTGCTGCCGCTCGACGGCTTCTTCGGGCTGCATCCGTCGCTCGCCTTCCTGCAGGAGTCGTACGCCGCGCGCGAGGCACTCGTGTTTCACGCCGTCGCGAGTCCGTACCGCGATCGGTCTCACTTCGATGGCCAGAACGTGCTGGAGACGGGCTATCCGCAGCCGCACGCGGCGGAGACCGGCTGGCTGAACCGCGCTCTCGCCGCCCTTCCCTCGTGGCGCGCTCCGGAGCGCGAGCGGGGGGTGAGCATCGCCCTGGCCGCGCCGCTCGTCATGCGGGGCCCCGCTGCCGTCACGTCGTGGTCGCCCTCGCATCTCGCGCCGCTCGATGACGACACGTTGCAGCGGATCTCGGACCTCTACTCGCGCGATCCGCTCCTCGGGAAGAAGCTGGCCGAGGCGCTGGCGGCCGAGGCGATCGCCGATGTCGCGGCTCCTTCCGGCGCGAGCGATGCGATGCCCGCCCACACCATGGCGGAAGACACCACGGGCGGTGAGATGGCGCGGGAGGATGCGGGGCGTCCGCTGGCGGATGGCCAGCTCGTCGCGAAACGCGGCAAGCCGAATGCGCAATACGCCGAGGTCGTGCGCACCGCCGCGCGGTTTCTGCGGCAGGACGGCGGACCGCAGGTGGCCGTGTTCGATACGACGGGCTGGGATACGCATTTCAACGAAGGCGGCGCGAAAGGTCAGCTCGCGGGGCGGCTCGCGGCGCTCGATACCGGACTGCGCACCTTGAAGTCCGAGCTCGGCCCGACCTGGGGCGATACGGCGGTGCTGCTCGCGACGGAGTTCGGGCGCACGGTGGCCGAGAACGGTACGCGCGGCACGGACCACGGCACCGCAACGGCCGCGTTCCTCGTGGGCGGGGCGGTCCGGGGCGGGCGGATGGTGGCGGACTGGCCGGGACTC
>JASHYG010000124.1 GCA_030043215.1 Gammaproteobacteria bacterium | reverse complement strand
CGATGAGCTTTCCGCGCGCCGTGTTGACGAGGTAAGCGCCCCGCCTGATCTTCGCGAACATCGCATCGTTGAAAAAGTGCTCCGTCGAGGGATAAAGCGGCATGTGGACGTCGATGATATCGACGGCGCGCACGAGCGATTCCGCGTCGGGATGGAAAGTGAGGTTCAGCTCCTTCTCGATGTCCGGGCTCAGCCTGTGCGGATCGCTATAGTGTAGACGAAGATCGAAGGGCTCGAGGCGGCGCAGCACCGCAAGTCCGATCCGGCCGGCGCCGATCGTGCCGAAGTGCATGCCTTCGATATCATAGCTGCGGGCGACGCAATCGGCGATATTCCAGCCGCCGTACGTGGCGATTCCGTGCGATGGCAGATAGTTGCGGACCAGCGACAGCACCATCATCACCGCATGCTCTGCGACGCTGATGCTGTTGGAGCCGGTCACCTCGGCGACGGTGATGCGCGCGCGAGCCGCCGCTTCGAGATCGACGTGATCCGAACCGATACCCGCGGTCAGCGCAAGCCTCAGCCTCTTGGCCTTGGCGATCCGCTCTGGCGTCAGATAAGCCGGCCAGAAGGGCTGGGAAATCACCACTTCCGCGTCGGGGAGCTGCTGCTCGAATTCCGAGTGGGGACCGTCCTTGTCGCTCGTCACGACGAGCTCGTGGCCGAGCTTCTCGAGATAGCTGCGCAGGCCGAGCGCGCCCGAGACGCAGCCAACGAGCTCGCCCGGCTTGAATCCAAGGGGTCCCTTCGGAGCAGGCGCCGCCTGGCCGTCGGCGTAGCGGGTGATCGTCGGGATGTCATCCCGTGGATAGGTCGGCGGATATCCCGCTTGCGGGTCGGGATAGAGAACACATAAGACTTTTGCCATGGATGTCACTCCATATCGCGAAAGGCATGACCGTTGGCTTCTTCTCCCGAGGGAGCGCAAAGCAAGGGGAATGCCGAATCGCAAAACCTTATATTATCAATAACTTGGCGTTCTGATCTCGCTCATTGGGGACAACGTGTCCGAATCCCCACGGACTAATTGTCCGCCGGGCGTGCTCACACTGAAAAGGCAGACCGAACGACCTGACCGCGATAGTCCGCGCCGGCATCAGCTCGCCTCGGGCAGCCAGACGGCAAAAGTAGTTCCTCGGCCCCGCTCACTCACGGCGGAAATCTTGCCGCCTTGCCGCGTCACGAGCATCTGACTGATCGAGAGGCCGAGCCCCGTGCCTTCCCGGCCTTTGGTCGTGAAGAATGGATCGAAAATCCTCTGCAGCAACTCGGGAGCCATGCCCGCACCGGTGTCCCCAACCTCGATGAGAACTCCAGGACGCCCCCCCTCCTCGGCGTCGAGCGTCCGCAAGGTGAGCTGTCCGCCCGCAGACATCGCATGGACGGCGTTGACGATCAGGTTCACGAGAACCTGCTGCAGCTCGGTCCTGTTCATCAAGACCAATCGTGAGGCGTGAGACTCCTTCGCGACCGCTATCCTCGATCTGTCGAGCAGATGACGGACGAGCGGCAGCGTCTCCGCGACCACGTCCGCCACGTCATATGGCTCCGAATGGCCGGCATACTCTTGCGGCTTGGCGAATCTCAGGAGCCTCGTGACCATCTCGGCGACGCGGCGCAGCTGCTCGTCTATGAGTTGAAACTCCGTCTTTGCCGCATCCGCCTGAGTGCCCATCAGCGCACGGATGACCTCGAGGTTTCCCTGTACGACGGCGATCGGATTGTTGATCTCGTGGGCCACCCCCGCGCTGATCTCACCTATCGCAGCCAGCTTCTCCGACATGATGAGCTGCTTCGTCGTCGCCTCCAATTGTCGGTTCGCATGCTGCAGCTTGAGCGCGCGCTCCTCGACCCTCTGGTTGAGCTCTCTGTTCCACTGCCGCAGCTCCTGGTCGCGATCCTGGATCTGATCGAGGAGCTGATTGAGATGCAGCGCGACGCGACCGATTTCGTCCTTGCTCTTGATATCCCCGGTGCGCGCTCCAAAATCGCCGCCCTCGACCCGCTCAATCGTTCCGGTCATCCTCTCGAGCGGTCGGAAAATCTCGCTCGCCCACCTCAAGAAGAGCGGAACGGTTGCGGCCACGGCGACCAGAAATGCAATCGCGATCGCGAGCAGGGTGTCGCGTTTCGCCTCCGTGAATGGCTTCTGCAGGAAGCCCACGTAGAGCATGCCGACACGCCGGTCGTGGCTATCGAGAATTGTCTGGTACGCGGACATGTACCAGTCGTTCACGACGAACGCCTCGCCGAGCCAGGTTCGCCCCTGCCCGAGCACCGCCCTCTCGACCGGCGCCGACACGCGCGTTCCGAGCGCGCGGCCTCCCCGGAACAGCCGTACGTTGGTGCTGACGCGGACATCCCCGAGAAACAGCGTGGCGGTGCCACGGCTGCCCTCCGGCAGACCCCCGTTGTGGAAAACCAGATCGTTGATCGTGTCGATGAAGGCCAGGTTGCGATTGAGGAGTATTCCTCCCACCAGCGCCGCATGCTCACCGTCAGGCAGCATGACGGGGCCCGCCGAATGAACGACCAAGCCACTCGTCTCCTGTGTACGGTCGGTGGCGGTGGCATCGGGAGTCGGCACGAGCTCGATGCGAGCGCGACGGGCGAGCTCGGGAGACAGGGCGAGCAGGTCCCCGCTATCGAAGATGTCGATCACCGCGCCCGAGCTACCTTTCAAGGCCGCGGTGACGATTGGCCAATCCCAGCGGACGGTCGAGCTCATCGGCCGCGCGCTGGCGAGGACACGCCCGTCGCCACCTACGATGTAGAGGAAATCAAAGTGGAGCATTCGCGCAGTCCGCTCGAGGAACGCATCGAGATCGCTTTCCGAGGAGCGGGGCGACATGAGGACATCCCGGAACTCGGCCGACGTCGTCACGGCGACCAGCTGCTCCTGCGTATTCTCGAGAATTCGCGCCAGATACTGATGGGCGATCGTCAAATCGCTATTGACCTCGGAGGCGAGCACCGCATCGAACTTGGCGTTCCAGCGATAGATGGTGATGCCAAGCATGACGGGTAGGATGACGAGCATCGGGAGCAGTGCGATGGCGAGCAGCCGGTGACGCACCGAATATCGGCTGCCCAGGAGGCGAAGCCTCATAGCCGCCAGCTAGCGCACTTGCGATCGATCGTCTTGCGTGAAATGCCAAGGCGCCGCGCAGCCTCCTCGCGATCGCCACCGGTCTCGTGTAGCACGGCGAGAATGTGCTGCCGCTCCACATCCGCCAAGCTCTCGCCCCCGAATTCGCCCTGATCGGCGGAGACCGCGAAGTCCTTCGGAAAGGTGCCAAGGATCACCGTTCGCTCGATGAGATTGCGCAATTCCCGGATGTTCCCCGGCCAGTCGTATCGCGCGAGCGACACGCGTGCCCGATCGTCGATCGGGACCGGTGGCATACCGAGCTCCTGAGAGATCTCGCGCATGAAGAGAGCCGCAAGCTGCAGCGCGTCCTCGCCTCGATCTCTCAGCGGCGGGAGTTGGATCTGCATCACGTTGATCCGGAAATAGAGATCGGAGCGGAAGCTCCCGGCCTTGACTCGGCCTTGAAGATCGGTGTTGGTGGCAAAGACGAAACGCGCGTCGAACGGGACCTCGCGCTCGGACCCCACCGGCCGCACGCGACGATCTTCCAGCACGCGCAGGAGCTTGCTCTGCTGCATGGCGGGCAGCTCACCGATCTCATCCAGGAAGACAGTGCCCCCCTGCGCATGCAGGAACAGACCTTCGCGCGCCCCGCCGGCCCCGGTGAACGCGCCCTTCAAGTGACCAAAGAGCTCGCTTTCGATGATTTCCGCAGGGATCGCGCCACAGTTGATCGGCACGAAGGGCTTGTCTGCGCGGTTCGAGAGGGCGTGAAGCGACCGGGCCGCCACCTCCTTGCCGGTGCCTGACGGCCCGGTGAAGAGCACCGAAGTCGGCAGCGGCGCGACCCGCGCAATGGTATCCCGCACCTGCTGGATCACGGCCGAATCCCCGAGCAGCTTGTTGCGCAGGAAGACCTGATGCGCCGGCGATTTCAGCTCGTGACGCAGCACGTAATTCTCGCGTTGGAGTCGGATCCGGTCGAGACAGCGTGCCACGGCATTGAGGAGTTGATTGGACCGAAATGGCTTTAGAACGAAGTCCACGACCCCCGCGCGCAACGCGCCGATGGCGGTGTCGAGGTCGGCATAAGCCGTCATTAGGATCACATCGGCAAAAAATCCGATTGCCCGCTGCTCGGCCAACCATTCAAGCCCGGTCTTCCCGGGCAGCACATTGTCGAGGATGACGACGTCGAAACGCTGCGCATCGAGCTTGGTGGACGCCTCCACCGCATCGGCAGCCTCCTCCATGAGCTTGCAGCGCGGTCCGAGAATCTTGACCAGGAAGTTGCGCATCCCCGGCTCATCATCCACGACGAGAATGGACGCATGGGCCAGCCATGGGCCGAACTCGGGGTCGGCTACGGACTCAACGCTGTCGCGGGATGGATCCACTGACATTCCACCTTCTCCCGACATCGACCATAGCCTAGATCATTGAGATAACGGGGTAGCGTATCACACTGATCCGGCAACCCTCGGTGAGGCCATCAATCGGTCCGCGCGGGAGGAGGTCGAAACCGCAATCCGAGCACAGGCCCTCCAGACTCAGAGCCGTCGTCGGCTCTCCTCTCAGCCGCGATCGGAGCTGGGCGAGACGTCCGGTCGGGTCTGCTCGTCGAGATGAGCTACCGCCTCGGCCAGCAGGGCTCGCACGTCGTCTTGCGACAGGATGCCATTCCCCATCAGCTTTCTGACCAAGGCGCGTAGGATCTGGGTATCGATCTCGCCCTGCGATGGCTTGGGTGATGCGGATGCCATCTCGATCTCCCGGAATGGCTAGGCCTTCTTCGGATTCGCCGCGGCAGTTTGCCGTTCTGAACCAGGCGCCGGTCCCTCCTGCGGAGCGCGCTGAACCGTGATCTTTCGCTTCTGTTCCCCCGCCTCCCGCTTGGGCAACGTCACGGTCAATACGCCGTTGTCAAACTCCGCCCGCGCCTTGTCGGGCTCGACCGCACATGGCAGCTGCACGGCACGCTGGAACGTGCCGTAGGAACGCTCCACGAAGTGGTAGTTCCCGTGGTCGCTCGTCTTCTCGACCTTCTTCTCGCCGCGGATGACGAGCACGTCGTCATCGAGAGATACGTCGATGTCGCTCTCGCTCACGCCTGGAAGCTCGGCGCTGATTCGCACCTCGCCATC
>JASHYG010000123.1 GCA_030043215.1 Gammaproteobacteria bacterium | reverse complement strand
GCTGCCGGTGCCACCGAGAATCGATCCCGCGATCGATGAGACCCGGCACTAGCCATGGCCGAAGCCGCCGTAAAACCCGCGACTCTCCCGCTGCGCGATCTGCTGCGCGTGGGGCTCGGCGTGCCCGCCGGTGTCCTCGCGGTCCTCGCGATGGTCATGCTGCCGCTGCCGCCGCTCGCGCTCGACGTGCTGTTCACGTTCAACATCGCGCTCTCGATCATGATCGTGGTCGCGGTCTTCTACATCGCGCGCCCCATCGACTTCGGCGTCTTCCCGACGGTACTGCTGCTCGCGACGCTGCTGCGCCTCGCGCTCAACGTCGCCTCGACACGCGTGGTGCTGCTGCACGGCCACAACGGGC
The DNA here is from genome assembly GCA_030043215.1 of Gammaproteobacteria bacterium. Lineage (GTDB taxonomy): Bacteria > Pseudomonadota > Gammaproteobacteria > Steroidobacterales > Steroidobacteraceae > JASHUC01. The sequence goes on along the minus strand of JASHYG010000123.1, from coordinate 4,030 downwards.
CGGCCGCGGCCGGCAGGGTGATCGAGTCCTTCGGCGAGTTCGTGATCGGAGGCAACTTCGCGGTCGGGGTCGTCGTCTTCGTCATTCTCACCATCATCAATTTCGTCGTGGTCACCAAGGGCTCCGGGCGCATCTCCGAGGTGAGCGCGCGCTTCACCCTCGATGCCATGCCGGGCAAGCAGATGGCGATCGACGCCGACCTCAACACCGGCCTCATCACGCAGGACGAGGCGCGCGTGCGCCGCGCCGAGGTGCGCGCCGAGGCGGACTTCTACGGATCCATGGACGGAGCGAGCAAGTTCGTGCGTGGCGATGCGGTCGCCGGCATCCTGATCCTGTTCATCAACATCTGTGGCGGCCTCGGGATCGGCGTCATCGGCCACGGCATGGCGTTCGCGGACGCGGCCCACACCTACACCCTCCTCACGATCGGCGACGGGCTCGTCGCGCAGATCCCGGCGCTCCTGCTGTCCACCGCGGTCGCGATCATCGTCACGCGCATGTCGGGCAGGCAGGACATGGGCGGGGAGCTCTCCCGGCAGCTCTTCGGCCACCCGCGGACGCTCGCCGTCGCGTGCGGGCTGCTCGCGGTGATGGGACTCGTTCCCGGCATGCCCAATTTCTCCTTCCTCACGATCTCGGCGCTCTGCGGCGCCGGCGCCCTTGCGATCCGCCAGCGCCGCGACAAGGCGGCCGCGGCCAAGGCGGCCGCCCCGAAGACGCCCGCGCCCACACCGGACCAGCGTGAGCTGTCGTGGGACGACGTGCAGCCCGTCGATCTGCTGGGTCTCGAGGTGGGCTACCGCCTCGTGGCGCTCGTCAATCGGACGCAGAGCGGCGATCTCACCGCCCGCATCCGCGGCGTGCGCCGCAAGCTCTCCCAGGAGCTCGGCTTCCTCGTGCCCGCGGTGCACATCCGGGACAACCTCGATCTGCCGCCGAACGCCTACCGCATCAAGCTCGGCGGAGTGCCCGCCGGCGAGAGCGTCATCCATCCGGACCGCGAGCTCGCGATCAATCCCGGCCGCGTGTTCGGGCAGCTGAAAGGAATCGTCGCGCGCGATCCCGCGTTCGGCATGGAGGCCGTGTGGATCGAGCCGGCCGAGCGCGACCATGCGCAGCAGTTCGGTTACACCGTCGTCGACGCGAGCACGGTGATCGCGACGCACCTGAGTCACATCATCCAGTCCCACGCGCACGAGCTGCTCGGCCACGAGGAAGTGCAGCACCTGCTCGCCAACCTCGGCAAGAAGGCCCCGAAGCTGGTCGAGGACCTGGTGCCCCGCGTGCTGCCCATGGCGGTGCTCGTCAAGGTCCTGCAATCGCTCCTCGCCGAGCGCGTTCCGATCCGCAACATGCGGGCCATCATCGAGACCCTCGCCGACCATGCGCCGCGCACGCAGGATCCCGCCGCTCTCACGGCCGCCGTCCGCATCGCGCTCGGACGGCAGATCATCCAGGACATCGCGGGGGCGGCGCCCGAGCTACCGGTCATCACCCTCGAGCCCGAGCTCGAGCGGCTGCTGCAGGGCTCACTCGCGGCCCCGAACGGCGCAGGCGCGGCCCTCGAGCCCGGGCTCGCGGAGCGGCTGCAGCAGCGGCTCGCCGAGGGCGCGCAGCGCCAGGAGCTCCTCGGAGAGCCCGCGGTGCTGTTGGTGCCCCCGCAGCTGCGACAGACGCTGGCACGTTTCATCCGAGCGGGAGTGCCCACCATGCACGTGCTCGCCTGGAACGAGATTCCCGACAATCGCAAAGTCCGCCTGATCACGGCGGTGGGACGTTAGTATGAAAATCACCCGACACGCGGCGCCCGACATGCGCCAAGCGCTGAAGGCGGTGCGCGAGCAGCTGGGGCCGGACGCCGTGATTCTGACTTCGCGGCGCACGTCAACGGGCGTCGAAGTGACGGCGGCCATGGACTTCGACGTCGAGAGCCTGCACGCGAGCGACGTGGCCGCGTCAGCGCCCACCCCGATGGGTGCGGCCGCGAGAGATGCGGCCGTGGGCGACCCGGTCCTGGGCACCGCGGCTCACCCTGTCGCATCTGCCGCCGCCGGCGGGACCGCGGCCACCTCCTCCGTCGTCGCGATGGAGAGCGAGCTCAAGACATTGAGGCACATGCTCGAGACGCAGCTCGCACAGCTCGCGTGGAAGGATCTGGCGCGCCGAGCGCCGATTCACACGGAGATGCTGCGGGAGCTCACCGAGGTCGGCTTGACGCCCGATGTCGCCGCCGAGGTCGTCACCGCGGTGCCGGCGGGCATGGAGCTCACCGGCGCCCGGCGGCTCACCATCTCGAGCGTCGCGCAGCGGGTGCTCGTGACCGGCGACCGCTGGCTGCAGGAGGGAGGCCGGATCGCGCTCGTCGGACCGACGGGAGTCGGCAAGTCTGCGACGCTCGCGAAGCTCGCCGTGCGCTGGGTGCTGCTCCACGGACCGCGCGACCTCGCGCTCGTCGCGGGCGACTCGCTGCGCATGGGTGCACACGGCGAGGTGCAGTCGCTCGGCCAGCTCCTCGGCGCGCCGGTGTACACGCTCGAGAACTTCGCCGAGCTGCCGGAGCTGCTCACCCGCATCGGTGACCGCCGGTTCGTCCTGATCGATACGGCGGGCTCGAGCCAGCGCGATGCCCACCTCGCCGGCCGACTCGCCGCGCTCGCGGCGGCGGGACGGCAGATCGAGACCGCGCTGGTGCTCGCCGCGAGCACGCAGGCCGGCGCCGTGGCGGAGGCGGTCGCGCGCTTCGCGCCGGCGAACCCGACCAGCTGCGTGCTCACCAAGGTGGACGAGGCGGCGAGTCTCGGCGGCTCGCTCTCCGTGCTCATGCGCGCGCGGCTGCCGATCTCGTACGTGAGCGAAGGCCAGCGCGTGCCCGAGGATCTGCGACCCGCGCGGGCCCTCGAGCTGGTCACGAGCGCGGTCCAGCTCGCGCGAATGAGCGGCGCCGCTGCCGATGAGGATCTGTTGAAACGTCGCTTTGGAGTACTCGCACATGCCCTCGCGTGAGAACGGCCTCGCAGGTGAGGCAAAGCTCCTCGGGCTCGCCGGCCCGGTCCAGGTCATCGCCGTCACGGGAGGCAAAGGTGGGGTCGGCAAGACCAGCATCGCGGTCAACCTCGCCGGCGCGCTCGCGGATTCCGGCCGCCGAGTGGTGCTGCTCGACGGCGATCTCGGCCTCGCGAACGTCGACGTGTTCCTCGGGCTGTCCCCGCGCTACACGCTCGCGCACGTCCTGTCCGGCGAGCGCACGCTCGATGAGATATTGCTCGCGGCGCCCCAGGGCTTTCACGTCATCCCCGCGGCCTCCGGGGTTGCGCGTCTCGCGAATCTCGACGCGGCCGAGCACCTGGGCCTGGTGCAGGCCTTCAGCGCGCTTGCCGCCCGGCTGGATGTGCTGCTCATCGACACCGCCGCCGGCATCGCGCACGGTGTGACGCAGTTCTCACAGGCCGCGCAGCACGTGCTGGTCGTGATTTGCGACGAGCCGGCGTCGCTCACGGATGCGTACGCTCTCGTCAAGGTGTTGAGCCGCCAGCACGGGGTCTCCCGATTCCGGGTACTGGCCAACATGACGCGCGCACCGGGCGCCGGCGAGGAGCTGTTCTGCCGCTTCGAGCGGGTGACGGGACGATTCCTCGACGTGGTTCTCGACTACGCCGGAGAAATCCCCGACGACGAGTGCGTGAAGCGCTCCATCCGCGGGCAACGCGCCGTGATCGAGGCCTTCCCATCGAGCCCGGCCTCCCGGGCATTCAAGAAACTCGCGGCCCGGGCCGATAAATGGCCTGTGCCGGCGGGCCCGCGGGGGAACCTCGAGTTCTTCGTCGAGCGATTGGTGCAGCGGCCGGCCGTGCGGCTGGAGGTCGTGCCATGAGCACGATGGGCGCCTACACGGCGCCCCGCTCCGACGGCAAGACCGACGCGCTCGTGACGCGGCACGCAGAGCTCGTGAAGCGCATCGCCTACCATCTGGCGGGACGCTTGCCGCCGTCGGTGGACGTGGCGGACTTGATCCAGGCCGGGATGCTCG
>JASHYG010000122.1 GCA_030043215.1 Gammaproteobacteria bacterium | reverse complement strand
ATCGTAGCGCGCCATCGTCGAGCACCTCGATCGCCACCCGACCCTCGTGTACCTGTCGGTGATGGAACCGGCACAGCGTTACCAGATTCGAGGACTTGGTCTCCCCGCCCTGCGCCCAGTGCCGGATGTGGTGTGCATCCACGTAGCGCTTGTTCCCGCAGCCGGGGAAGCGGCAGCCTCGGTCCCGCGACTTGAGCGCGCGCCTCAACGCCGCGGGAATGCTGCGGGTCTTGCGCCCCACGCTGAGCGGCTCGCCTTCCCCATTCTCCACGATCGTCACCACACTCGAATCGCAGGCGAGCCGCCGAGCCGTCTCGACCGGCATGGATGGGCCATCCTCGAGCTCGCATCGTCCACAGCCACCCTCCCGCAGCGTCTCCGCGTCCACGTGCACCACGATCTGGTGGCGCTCTCCCCCGCTCAAGGCCGCCGGGCCGTGCTTGAGAAAGCTCTCCGCAATCCTTCCCATGGCATCCGCCCGCCGCGCGGCAAAGGACACCCGACCAGGGGTCTCATCGGACGTCCTCTCGAAGGCATCCATCCGCGTTTCCGCGGAAACGTCACCGTCCGCAGACGCGCACTGGTGCGTCGCGTTCTCACTCATCCACTCCGACTCCGACTCCGAATCCGGCTCCGGCTCCGGCTCCAGTTCCCGCTCCTGCTCCGCCGCTTTCCTCCGCACTCCCTCTCCTGACGCGTCGTCCGCCATCGCCGCATCGATCGCCTGCACGATCAGGGCCCCCATTTCCGCCGGCAATCGCCCCCTCAGCACGAGCGAGCCATCCTCGTCGTAGTAATACCTCAGTCCTCGCGTGGCCTGCTGCCGCGCCTCTCGCGACAGCTCCTCGCTCTCCCGCGCCCGTCGGTACTGCCTCACCAGGGTCTCCACGTGACTCGCGGTGCCATGCAGGGCGATCTGCAGCAAGTACTCCTCGGTGTTCTCACACGCCACCCGCGTCAGCGCCCGCACCTTCGAATAGCTCAGCTCCCCACGCTGCATCGCCGCCGCGATCCTCGGAAGCTTCTCCAACGCGTGCGCCACGCGCACCTTCTCCCGCGCGGCTCCAAGGTCGATGCCGCACTTCCAGTTCAGCCAACGGGCACACGAGGAGGTCGAGCCGTCCGACCAACCACGGCGTCGGTCGAACTCCGCGATCAACGCCAGCAGGCGGTAGCCGGCCGCATTGAGCTGCCCGGCGAGCTCGGTAATCTGCGTTTCCAGCTCCCGTAGCGGTACTGGGGTGCACACCGCTGCTGAGTTCTCGCACTGCATCGTCCGGCCGTCCGATCTCGATCCGTCCATGACACCGCCCTCATGCTGTTTATTTATACAGTATACCACATCTTCGGCAAATTCCAGGGATCGGCGCAACGATTTCGATCGGAAGGATCCCGTCCACCGTGTCCGACCGAGTTGACCCGAGCCGCCCTCCGCGTGCGTTTATGCGCATATGAACATCCTGATTCCACTGTTGCTTGCGATCGGCACGACGTCCGTACAGCCCTGTCAGGCGCTCCAACACTACGGCGGCCTGGTTTCCGCGGTGACCCACGAGCTCTGCGACTGGTCATCCCGCGAACTCGACTGGAGCACCCGCGTGGCAGGACGACGGCCAGCGTTCACCCCGGTTCCGGCGGGTCACTCGCGCGCCCCCGTCCGAACGGCGGTCGCTTGGGCTTGGCGACGGCCCCCAGGACGGACTTGCGACGTCGATGCGCGGAGCTGCCTGCACTTCGCTCCACCCGGGCGCCTGTGCCTGCTCTCATTCCCAGAGCCGGCGCGCTGCCCGATGACCGGCCGCTTCATCGAGATCAACTGAGGCCATCGCACCAACGAGCGAGCCTCGCGGGCCGGTCCATCCGCCATCTCGAGCAGGGCACGGGTATGATGGGCGGGGATCCGATCGAGTTGGAGCGCACATGCAACGATATTCCTGGAGCCTGCTCGCCCTGCTGTTGCCGTTCGCCGTGCCGGCTGGAGCGCAGGCCGCGACATCCTGGCAAGAAGGGCAGAACTATTTCCTCGTCCAGCCGCCGCAGCCGACCAACGTCGCTCCCGGCAAGGTAGAAGTGACGGAGGTGTTCTCCTACGCCTGTCCGGCGTGCAATCAGTTCTATCCCGTTGCCGATCGGTTGCGGCAGAGCCTGCCGGCGAACGCCGAGATGGACTATGTCTCGGCGTCATTCAACCCGAACGAGGACTGGCCGGTATTCCAGCGTGCGTACTACACCGCCAAGGCGCTCGGCATCTCCACGAAGACCCACGATGCCATGTTCAACGCCGTGTGGAAGACGGGGGAGCTCGCGGTATTCGATATGGCAAGCGGGCGGGTGAAGAGCCCGGCGCCCGACATCGACGATGTCGCGAGCTTCTATCATCGCGCGACCGGCATCAGCAAGGAGCAGTTCCTCGCCACCGCCAACTCGTTCACGGTCAACCTGGACATGCGGCGCGCCGACTCGTTCATGGAGGCCGCCCAGGTGGATTCGACGCCGACGATCGTCGTCAACGGGAAATATCGGCTCACCGTGTCCTCCGCCGGGGGGTACGACCAGACGATCGAGCTCGTGAAGTGGCTGGTCGCGAAGGAGAGCAAGTAGCCTCGAGCCCGGCCCCCGGCCGGTAGCCCACCGGGCCCAGTGCATCCAATCCGCATCGCGCGCGCATCTCTACCCTCGAGACTGCACGAACCCCTACAGGAGAGATGCACATGGGCCCCAACGGTACCTCGGCGTTCATCGCTTTCTGGCTATTCATCGCCGTCATGGCAATCGCCGGGATGGCCTACGACTACCGCAAGAAACGCCTCGAGCTGGACGCGCTCAGAAGCGCCATCGAGCACGGACAGAACCTGGACCCGGCGATCATCCAAAAGCTGCTGGGCCAGTACTCCCAGCCGCAGACCGACCAGCCTCAGGATCTGCGGCCGTACCTCCACATCGGCGGAATCATCACGATCTGCACGGGGATCGGCGTCGGCCTCGCCTCGCTCTGGTTGGGCCTGCAGTTTCCGGTGTTGAAGTTCCCAATACTGGGTGTCGGCGCCATCGCCGTGTGCGTCGGCATCGGGTTGCTGCTGTCGGCGCGCGCGCTCAAGCGATACCCGCCGCCCGAGCGCTCGCCGGATCGCTCGGCGTGACTGGTGGACTGCCGCGCGACCAGTTGGGCGCGGCAGCCGAGGCACTCGTTGCAGCGCTGGCGATCGCCGGAGATGACGATGCGTATGGCGAGCTCGTCCGCCGCCGGCAGTCGCAGATCCGTGAGCTGCTGCGGCGGCTGTCCCGGGATCCCGTCCTGGCCGACGATCTCGCGCAGCAGGCGTTCGTTCAGGCTTGGCGCACGATACGCACCCTCAGGGCGCCGGCCGCCTTCGGCGGCTGGCTGCGCAAGCTCGCCGTCAATGTGTGGCTGCAGCACATCCGGGCTCACGGCGGACGGGAGATACCGGCCGCGGACGGCGCGCTGCACGAGGCGGCGAACCGGCTGGCGGGCGAGCCCACGACTGCCGAGCAGGTGGACCTCGATCGGGCACTGGCGCTGCTCCCGCCCGACGTGCGACTCTGTATCGTCCTCGCGTACGGTGAGCGCATGAGCCATCGGGAGATCAGCGAAGCGACGACCCTGCCGCTCGGCACGGTGAAGTCGCACATCACGCGCGGCGCGGCTCGGCTGCGAGAGCTGCTGCGCGCATACGGGTGAGCGCCATGCAGGAACGCTGGGACGAGGATTTGACCCGCCTCTTCGACGAGGCACGGCAGCCGCTGCCTGCCGAGGAATTCGCGGAACGAGTAGCTTTCCGCGTGCGGCGCGTGCAGCGCTGGCGGACTCGCCGGCGGCTCGTCTCGTGGCTGCTCGCCGCGGCTTGCGCGTTCGCCGTGAGTCCATACGTCTTGCAGGGCTCCTTCGCCCTGGCCGCCTGCATGGACAGATGGCTGCCGAGCCTTGGCGGGGCCCTCTTGTCGCCGGCGGGCTGGGTGTTCCCGATCCTCTTCGCGCTGTGGCTCCTGCGGCGCGTGGGGATGCTCGGGCGGTGAGCCGCTCCGCCGGGCGCTCATCGGCCCGCGGCGCGCTCAGCGACCCGCCGCGCGCCCGGCCCTGTGGCCGCTCACCGCTGCCCCGGCGTGCCGCGGCAGCCGCGCGAACGAGAACAGCGATACCACCCCCAGGAGCACCATCACGGTGAGCGCGACCTGGCAGTTGCGCAAGGTCACGTGCCCGACGGGCTCGCCGAGCGCGAGCGACGTGACGTTCATCAGGATCGCCGCAAGCGACACGGCAACCGCATTCGTCGTTTGCAGCACGAGATTCCACAGCACCGTCGCGCTCCCGAGCTCCTCGTGCGGCACGTCGGCGAAGGCGAGCGTGCTCGTGCCCGTGAACAGCAGCGACCGGGCCATGCCGGCCACCGCGAGGATGGCGAAGCTCACCCAGTAGGAGGTGATGGCCGAGACGGCCACGCACGCGAAGATCGCCGCGAGCATCAGCGCCGCGCTCGCGATCAATACAGGCCGGAAGCCGAAGCGGCGGATCGTGTGAGTGGTCACGGACTTGAGCAGCAGGTCCCCGCCGTTCATCGCGAGCAGCAGGAAGCCCGCGGAGACGGCGCTGTAGCCGAACACCACCTCGAACATGAGAGGCAGAACGAAGGGCAGCGCCCGCACCGGCATCCGCACGAGAGCGCCGCCATTCAGCGTCGTCGCGACGAAGGTCGGGATGCGCGCGGCTGCGAGGGAGAGCACGGGGTGGGCGTGTCGCGAGAGGTGACGTACGGCGAGCGCACCGACGACGATCCCGGCGGCAGCGAGAGCGCCGCCGACCGCCCAGGAGCCGCTCGTGGTGCTCATGAGGTCGAGCCCGGTGAGAAGGCCGCCCGATGCGATGGCGAGGAGCGTGAAACCCGCGACATCGAACGGCCGGCGCGCGTCGGCCTCGAGCGGCGGGATGAAGCGCACGACGAGTATGACGCCCGCGATGCCGACCGGCACGTTGAGCAGAAAGATCCACGGCCACGAGAAGTACGTGGTGATGAGACCGCCGACGGCGGGGCCGAGCGTCGGCGCGACGAGCATCGGCACCGTGCTGATGGTCATGACGGTGATGAGGTCCTCCTTCTGCGTGGATCTGAGCAGGACGATGCGCGCGATGGGCGTCATGAGCGACGCCGCGGCGCCCTGCAGCACGCGAGCAACGATGAACTGCGCGAGCGTGTGGCTCAGCGCACAGAGGATCGAGGACGCCGTGAACCCCGCCAGAGCGAGCGCGAACACCCGGCGCGCCCCGAACCGGTCCGCGATCCAGCCGCTGCTCGGGAGCAGCACCGCCTGCGCGAGGACGTAGATCGTGATGCCGATGTTGAGGTCGACGGGCCGCACGGCGAAGGTGCGCGCCATATCGGGCATGGCGACCACGACGACCGACGCGTCGAGTCCCGCCATGAACATGGCGGAGGCGACGATCAGCGCGATGAGGCGTGAGCTCGCGGGGGAGCGGGCGTGCGCGGCCAAAGGGTGAGTCTCGGCAGTCAGTCGTCCGGCGCGGCGGCGAGCAAGCCGCCGCAATATACTCCTTCGGAGCTCACGCTCGGAACCGGACATGGCGGAAACACTATTGTTCGATCTGCTGGTGGTCGGCGGCGGCATCAACGGCGCAGGGATCGCGCGGGATGCGGCGGGGCGCGGCCTCACCGTCTGTCTCATCGAGCAGGCGGACCTCGCCGCCTTCACCTCCTCGGCGAGCACCAAGCTCATTCACGGCGGACTGCGCTATCTCGAGTATGGCGAGCTGCGGCTGGTACGCGAGGCGCTGACCGAGCGTGAGCGCCTGCTCGCGATCGCGCCGCACATCGTCCGCCCGCTCCGCTTCGTGCTCCCGGACGCGCCGGGGTTGCGGCCGCGGTGGCAGATTCGCCTGGGTTTGCTGTTCTACGACAACCTCGGCGGCCGCAAGCGCCTTGCTCCGTCCCGCGCCATTCGCCTCGACCGAGACCCGGCCGGCGCGGCGCTCAGGCCGGACTTCACGCGCGGCTTCGCGTATTCCGACTGCCGCGTCGACGACAGCCGGCTGGTGCTGCTCAACGCCCTGGACGCCGCCGAGCGCGGCGCCACGGTTCTCACCCGCACGCGACTCGAGACGGCGAGGGGGGACCGGACCGGATGGGACGCCGAGTGCGCGAGCATTCAGACGGGGCGGCGCATCCACGTTCGCGCTCGAGCGCTGGTCAACGCGTCCGGTTGCTGGATCGAGGCGGTGAGGCGGGCCGCCGGGTTGCCTCCCGCCGACCGCGTGCGCCTCGTCAAGGGCAGCCACATCGTCGTGCCGCGGATCTTCGACGGAGAGCAGGCCTATCTGCTCCAGAACCCCGACCGGCGAGTGGTGTTCGCCATACCCTACGAGGAGCAGTTCACGCTCATCGGCACCACCGACATTGCATACGAGGGTGACCTACACGACATACGCGTCTCGCCCGCGGAGATCGAGTACCTCTGCGAGAGCGTGAGCCGCTACTTCACGCGCACGGTGACCGCGGCCGACGTGGCTTGGCGCTACGCCGGCGTGCGCGCGCTGCACGACAACCATGCCGATCAGGCCCAGGAGGTGACGCGCGACTATGATCTGGAGCTGGAGCACACGCCGGACGGCGCGGCGCTGCTCTCCGTGATCGGCGGCAAGCTCTCGACTTACCGCAGCCTCGCGGAAGCGGCGCTTCACAAGCTACGGCCGCTCGTCGGCGGGTCGCCGCACTCCTGGACCGGCGAGGCTCCCCTCCCCGGCGGCGAGCTGCCCGACGGGAATTTCGACGCCTTCCTGGACGATGCGGTGCGCCGCTGGCCCTTTCTGCCCCCTCCAGTCGCTCGCCGCATGGCGCACGCCTATGGCACGCGGATGGAGCGCATCGTCGGCGGCGCAGCCTCGCTCGATGCGCTCGGCGAGCCTCTCGGGGCCGGCCTCACTGCGGCGGAGGTGGACTACCTGAGAGCCGAGGAGTGGGCGGCCACCGCGGACGATATCCTCTGGCGCCGCTCGAAGCTCGGCCTGCACGTCCCCTCCGGCGCCGCCGCGAGGCTCGAGCTCTATTTGAAGGCCCGGGCCGACGCCGCACGCTTGGGAGCCCGGCCATGACGAGCTATCTCGGAGCAATCGATCAGGGCACGACGAGCACGCGCTTCATCGTCTTCGACCGGCGCGGCGCGACCCTCGCGAGCGCGCAAAAGGAGCACCGCCAGATCTATCCGCAGCCCGGCTGGGTGGAGCACGACGCTGCCGAGATCTGGAGGAACACGGTCGAGGTGATCGGCGCGGCGCTCGCGCGCGCCGGACTCGCCGTGTCGGATCTCGCGTCCGTCGGTCTCACGAATCAGCGCGAGACGACGGTCCTCTGGGACCGGCGCACGGGCGAGCCGCTGCACCACGCGATCGTGTGGCAGGACACGCGCGTCGGCCATCTCGTCGCCGAATACGCGCAGCAGGGTGGCCGCGATCGCTTCCGAGCGAAGACCGGACTGCCGCTCGCGAGCTACTTCAGCGCGCCGAAGCTCAAATGGCTGCTCGATGAGATTCCCGGCGCCCGCTCCATGGCGCAGGCGGGCGATGCGCTCTTCGGCACCATCGACTCGTGGCTCGTCTGGAACCTCTCAGGCGGACCGCAAGGCGGCGTTCACGTCACCGATGTGACGAACGCGAGCCGCACGCAGCTCATGAATCTCGAGACGCTCGACTGGGACCCCGAGCTCACCGATGCGTTTGACATTCCCCGCGCCGCTCTGCCGCGGATCGTGCCGTCGAGCGGAATCTGCTGTGAGGTCCAGACATCGCCGCTCGCCGGTGCGACCATCGCGGGCCTGCTCGGCGATCAGCAGGCGGCGCTCGTTGGCCAGGCCTGCTTCCGGCCCGGGGAGGCGAAGAACACCTACGGGA
>JASHYG010000121.1 GCA_030043215.1 Gammaproteobacteria bacterium | reverse complement strand
TGCTTGCCGAAGCTCGCCCTGGGGTCCTTCGGATAGAACGGGTTGATCAGGAGGGCATAGCGGGAAAGCACAGTGTCATCGTGGCGTGGCGCCGGCAGGGGAGGCGCGATCCGCATATCCCGCGGCGCCCGTAGGCGTCGGGTTCGGTGCGTGATCTCAGCCATGGACCGTACCCCCGAGTCGCCGTGGACCACTTCTGGGCCTGCGCGACGCCGCCGCCCGTTCCATGAGGGTGGCATCTTAGGCGTAATCTGGCATAAATGTAAAGTACTCTGTATTACAGAGTATGTGGCAGATGGTGACGGAACTCCCATTTACGGGATGCGCCGGAGGTCGTGCCGAAGTTCGTCGCGTCGTACGGCTGTGGAACCCGCGCCGGCAAATTCACCATCCGTGGCCCTGTTGGGGCAAAATAAGCGAGGTGGAGGACCACACCGGCGACCAAGCCGTTACTTGGTCGCCGGCGACGCTCAGTAACCAGGAGTCAAGCATGCTCAAGCCCGAGCACAACGAGCTTCTGACCCGCGTTGGGCCGGATACACCGATGGGTGAGTATCTGCGCGAGTACTGGGTGCCGGCCTGTCGCTCGGCCAAGCTGGAGGTCGATGGCGCGCCCGAGCGGATACGGCTGTTCGGAGAGGACTTCGTCGCTTTCCGCGCGACCGACGGCCGCGTCGGTTTCATGCAGGAGGCCTGCCCGCACCGCTGCGCTAGCCTCGCGCTCGCGAGGAACGAGGAGGGCGGCCTGAGATGCATCTTCCACGGGTGGAAGTTCTCCGTTGACGGCAAGTGTGTCGATGCGCCGACGGAGCTGCGCGCCGGGCGTGACCGCTTCGCCGCCAGCGTCCCCGTGCGTAGCCATCCAGCTCGCGATGCCGGCGGGCTGCTCTGGGTCTATCTCGGCAAGCACAAGGCGAATCCGCCGAGGTTCCCCGATTTCGAGTTCACGAGCCTGCCGGACGATCAAGTGGCGGCCCGCCGCGGCATCATTCATTGCAACTGGCTGCAAGGGCTCGAGGCCCTGCTGGATTCGGCGCACGTGAGCTTCCTGCATTCCTCCAATATCGGCAGCTCGGCCGGACGCCAAGTCTTCAAGGTCGAATCCGATTACATGCTGGATAATGCGGCGCCCAATTTCGAGTTGGTCGCCAAGCCTTATGGTTTTCGCGAAGCAGCGCTCCGCGAGCAGCCGAACGGACGGTGCTATGCCCGTATCCGGGAGGTCGCTCTGCCGTTTTTCTCGTTCATCCCCGCGGCTCCCGGCGGCCCGGCGCTGGCTTGCTGCTCCATCCCCATCGACGATGAGTGGACGGCGCAGTGGTATATCGCGTTCAACGTCCATGGGCCGATGCCCATCGACTCCACGGGTATCTACGGCTCCGATTCGGGCGACCCCGACTTCTTCAATTCCGATATGGGGAGTCGCGACAACATGTGGCACCAGGATCGCGAGGCGATGAAGCGCGGTCACTGGAGCGGAATCGTCGGACGCGGCAATGCCTATGAGGATTTCGCCGTCCAGGAGTCCATGGGGCCGATCGTCGATCGCAGCAAGCAGCATCTGGGAAGGTGCGACCTCGTGATCCTCCGGGCCCGGACCCTGCTGCTTCGCGCCATCGAGGCCTATAAGGCCGACGGCAAGATCTCCTTCGCTGGAGAGGACGTCGACTTCACGAAGATCCGCGCGATTTCCTTCGCGTACCCGCACGGGGAGGATTGGAAGGAGATCGACGCGTTCAATCCGCCGTCGCTGGAAGTTGCGTAAGGCGCCAAGGGTATCGATGCACTTCCCCCGCGCGACAGAGGCGTGGCGACGACTCGGGATTGAACTCCTGCGTCGCAAAGGCGAGTAGAACGCTAAAGGAGTCGGGCGATGGTTCGGATCGGTGGGGTAATGTGCCGCAGTGGCCTGGTGTTATTGCTGATGGTGGCCATGGGATCCGCGGCGGCGAGGGGCGAGCGGATTGTCATTTACGGAGCGACGGGCGCCATCGGCAGCGTCATCGCGCAGGAGGCCCTAAGGCGCGGAGACACCGTCATCGGCGTCGCTCGCGATCCGACGGAGCTGAGGGTCGCCAATCCTCACTACGCCGCAGTCGCGGGCGACGTAACTAACCTGAACAGCTTCAAACGCATCACCCAGGGCGCGGATGTCGTGATCATCTCGGTGCTCGGCAACGGCGCGGACACCGTGCCCGAGAATTCGGTATCGGCGCGTGCCGCGAAGGTCGCCGTCGAAGCCTACACGGGCGTACGGGATAGTCCCCATGTCATTCAGATCGGGGGCGCTCCCACTATGTATGAAACTCGGGAAGCGCTTCTCGCGCATATACGTCTTCCAGCCGGCAGCCCCATGTATGGCATCATCTTCGGACACCTGCTCGCTTTGCAGACCTATCGCGCGAGCCACATCCGCTGGACGGTGCTTACACCGCCGCTGGATATTCAGGGGTGGAAGATGCACGCACGGCCCCGGCCACATCGAACGGGCAAATACCGTGTCTCAACCACGGAACTCGTGCGAGAGGCGAACGGCGACAGCGTGATCAACATTGCCGATCTTGCGGTGGCCGCTGTCGATGAGGCTGAGCATCCACGGTTCATCGGCAAGCGCTTCACCGTGGGGTATTAGCAGCCCGCGCATCGTGCTGATAACTGAATCGGGGTGCTGGCGCTCAGCGCGTAGCCGCGTCACTCCAGTGCTCAATGATCGGCGCGCCTCCTCTGTGTCCTTAGTCCATGAATTTAATAGGGTTATTAGCAGTGGCTTGCTCATGACGCACGTTGTAGCTACACTTGGTACTACATCGAGGAACAAGCATGATCACTTCCGCCAAGGATGCCGTCGTACGCGCGAGGATCGACCCTGGGTTGAAGGAGCAGGCTGCGCGGGTGTTGGAGGCAATGGGCCTCACCGTCTCCGATGTGCTGCGTGAAGTGATGGTCCGGGTGGCCAACGACAAGGAGTTGCCGTTCCAGGTCCGCACTGCGCTGGGTGGGGTGCGCGACGCGAAGCTGGGAACGATCACCGAGGAACAGTTCTGGGCGCGTAAGCGCGCCCTGCAGGCGTCCGATCAGTCAAAAGCAGCGAGCGGGGCGCATCAGCCGGAGGAAACCCTGATGATCCCCTCGCGGATGCTCCGTGGGGCTGTGCCGCAGTGGCCGCAGAACGCGTTTGCCGAGTGCGAAGTGCCGTTTGAGTGATTTGCCAAAGCTCCCACTCTCCGTCGATGAGGTGGCCGAGATCCTGCGCGCAAGCGAGAGAATCGCCATCCTCGTCGGAGGGCAGGCGCTATCGGTCTGGGCGAACTTCTACCAGGTCGCAATTCCTACGGTATTGACGGCCAATGTGACGCGGGACGCCGATTTCATTGGCAGCGTTGACGCAGCGCTCGTCGTCAAGAGCGGCCTCACCAACAAGGACTGGAAGCTCGAGCAGGTGAGGGCAGGCGCACTGAGCTCCGTCACAGCGCAACTCACTCTGCAGACCGAGAATGGGATCAAGGAGATCGACTTCCTGGGATCCATCGTCGGCCTTCACACCGATGACGTCCGCAAGAGGGCGGTTCCGCTCGGGCTCTCGGACGGATCCGTGGTCACCGTCCTTCACCCGCTGGATGTTCTTGCGAGCCGGCTCCATAACCTCGCTGAGATCCCGGAGAAGCGCAACGACAAGGGCGTGGCTCAGGCCGAACTGGCGATCAGTATTGCCGGCGCGTTTCTGCGCGACACCCTTGCTCACCGGACGGAACGTGAGCTTCTCAACCAAATCGAGCGCATCAGAATCATCGTGACGAACGACACGATTGCCTCGATCTGTCGCCAGTACGCGCTCGATGTGCTGTCCTGTGTGCCAGTTGCTCAGATCACGAACGAGAACTTCAAGAATCTTCGGTGGCCGCAAATCCAGCGCGAAGTGGAATTCGAGGTCGGCGTGCGTGACGCCGGCGGGAGTGAGGCTGCAGCTCCTGGGGAAGCTGCGGGCCCGCAGTTCACTCGCGAAAGCTGACACTATCAGCGCGCCGGGTGACCGATCGTGCGGGCACCGTCCGTACGCCGTCGCCGCCTACATCGCCTCGTTGTGCCCCAGCACCCAATGAATGCAGACCGCCGTCTCTTCCTCGCGATCGCCATCCTGCCGATCATGATGGCCCATGCCGCAACGCCTTCGCAGACTCGGGAAGCCGAGATTCGGCGTGCGCTGTCGGCGGCGCCGCCCGCGATCGCCGCCCGGGCAACCGTGGTAGAGAGGGAGAAGGACGGACACTGGGTGGCGCTGCGCCAAGGTGACAACGGCTGGATATGCATTCCCCGCAGCAACGCCGATCCCGAACCGCTTCCTGCGTGCTTCGACTCCAATGGGATGGCCTTCGTGCGCACTTTTGGGGAACACCGATCACCCGACCCGGGCAAGCCGGGCCTTTCCTACATGCTGCGGGGCGGGTCTGCCTGGAGCAATGTCGACCCGAACGCGTCGCGGCTGCCCCCGGGGCGCAAGGACTACATTCATATTCCACCCCACATCATGATCCTGAATTCGACGCTCGCAAACCAATCGGGTCTGCCCCTGCATCTGACCGATCCCGATACGCACGTTCCGTTCGTCATGTTCGGGGGTACGGACCACGCCATTCTGATCATTCCCGTGAAGTGACCTGCCACAAGTTCTCCGAGGACGGTGATCGACATGGATGATCGGAGAGTCGATATCCTCCGCCTGCGAAACTCGATCGAGGAGAAAAAGTGATGAGTTCAGGTCTATCCAAGGCTCGGCTAGGACGCATGCATCGCACGATGGCAAGGTACGTCGAATCCGGCGAGGTACCGGGCGTCGTCACACTGGTGAGCCGGCGCGGCGAGGTTCACGTCGATACCATTGGCGCAAAAGCTGTCGGCGGCGATGCGATCGGCCGCGATACGATCTGAGCCTGCGGGAATCAATCCGGACTTTCTAACTTCGGTCTATCAGGCGATCGACGACTGAGACGCCGGTCGCCGAATCTGCAGCGGCGCTTGTCGAGATCGTACGATGCCACCTGAGCCAGGGCTTGGTGTCGACTACGGCGAGCATGCGACCGAGCGGCAAGACCGGCGACGTCGTATCCGGACGTCCGCGTG
>JASHYG010000120.1 GCA_030043215.1 Gammaproteobacteria bacterium | reverse complement strand
CGCCTCGCGGATCCGGATGACTTCGTGCGGATCGAGCTGGAGACCGCGCTCGCCCGCGACATCCCCGTAGTGCCGGTACTCGTCGGTCATGCGCCGCTCCCGGTCGCCGCGGATCTGCCCGGGTCCTTGGCCTCGCTGGTGTTTCGCCAGTCGATCGAGGTGCGGCCGGACCCGGACTTTCACAACGACGCGACGCGCCTGGTGACGGCGCTGCGGGCGATCCTGGACCCGGAGGCGGCGGCTGCCGCGATCACGCGAGCTGCTGCCGCGACCGGCAGGCAGAGTAGTCGACGGCTGGGCTGGATCGTGGCCGCCGTACTGGGTATCGCCGCCGCAGTGCTCGCGGTTCCCGCCTTTCGTTATCTGCGCGAGACGCCGCCGCCCGCGCCGCCCGAAATGCGCGTCGACATCAATACGCCCGCGACGAGCGAGCCCGACAGTTTCGCGCTCTCGCCCGATGGGCGGCAGATCGTGTTCGTGGCCTCAGGGGATGGCGCCTCGCGCCTGTGGCTGCGGTCGCTGGCGTCGACGACGGCGCAGCCGCTTGCCGGCACGGAGGGCGCAACCGGTCCTTTCTGGTCGCCCGACAGCCACTCGATTGCTTTCTTCGCTGACCGTGCGCTCAAACGCCTCGATCTGGGCGGCGGGGCGCCGTACACCTTGGCGCCCGCAGGCGGCGGGTTCGGCGGGACGTGGAACTTGGCGAGCGTCATTCTGTTTGGGCCGAACCCGCATAGTCCCTTGATGCGCGTCTCCGCCACCGGGGGCGCAGTGCGGGCGGTGACCCCGTTTAAGGCAGGACAGAGTGCACAGGTCACGCCCTTCTTCCTGCCTGACGGGCATCATTTTCTGTTCGGTGTGATTGGATCTTCGGACGCGGGTGGGCTCTACCTGGGCGATCTGACCGGGGGCGCTGCGACGCGGCTGACGAATGTGCAGAGCAGCCCGGTGTATCTGCCCACCGGCTGGATGCTGTGGGCGACGGGTGGAGCGCTTGTGGCCCAGCGGCTGGATGTGGGGAAGGCTGCGCTCACGGGTGCGCCGGTCACGCTGGCCGCCGGCCTGCCGGCAAGGGCAGGTGGCAACCACGTGTCCGTGTCGGCGACGGGGCTGGTGGCTTACCGGGTCGGGGGGGTCAGCCAGACGCAACTGACGTGGTTCGACCGCTCGGGCGCCGCGCGCGGCAGCGTCGGTGCACCGGATGGCGCTCTACATGTTCCACGTGTCGCACCCGACGGCCGACGCGTCGTGGTCACGCGCGAAACCGTGCAGGGCACGAATCTCTGGCTGCTGGATGGCGGCCGCGTGAGCCGCCTGACGTTCGCGGCGACGATTGACTTCTTCCCCGTGTGGTCCCCCGACGGCACGCGGATCGTGTTCGTCTCCAACCCGTCCGGTGACTACGATCTTTACCAGACGTTCGTGAACGGCGCGGTGGGCGACGCGCAGCCGCTCCTGAGTTCTGGGCAAGTCAAGATACCGGGGTTCCCGACCAGCTGGTCACCGGACGGACGATTCTTGCTGTATACAAACGTCGATCCGCAGACTGGCTCTGACCTCTGGGTCGTCCCAATGGTCGGAGCGCACACGCCCTCGGTGTTCCTCAAGACGCCGTTCGACGAGGCCTGGGGCGTGTTCTCGCCGGATGGCCGGTGGGTGGCGTACCAGTCGAACGAATCCGGGCGATTCGAGATTTACGTCCGCCCATTCCACCCGCCGGGCGCCCAGGACTCGGATGCGGCCTCAGGTGCCGTGCAGTGGCAGGTGTCCACCGCGGGCGGTAGTTATCCCACGTGGCAGCCGGACGGCAAGGAGATCGATTACATCGACCCGTCAGGGGCAATGATGGCGGCGCCAATCACCGCGAGCGGAGCCACGTTTGCAGCGGGCACGCCGGTGAAGCTTTTCCAGACGCGGGTTGTCGGCGGTGATGAGAATTCAGCGGCGGGGCGCGAATATGACGTCGCCCCCGACGGCCGCTTCCTCATCGACACGGTGTCGGAGAGCGCCGCAGCGCCGATCACGCTGATCCAGAACTGGAATCCCGAGGCAATCCCGCAATGACCGGGTCCACCGAGGCGCATAGACTCTGCGGTGGACATTCAAAATTTCAATAGATGCGCCTGTTCAAGGGGGTTGGGATGACGTTGCACGCCGTACTGCACGAAAATGCGAAGGCGTTCCCCGATCGGACGTGGTTGCGATACGAAAGCGCGCAATGGAGTTACGCGGACGGGGACATGATCACGAGCCGAATCGCGGCCTGGCTCATGGGCCTTGGCATAAGGGCGGGCGACCGGGTCGCCTTGCTATTCACCAATTGCCCAGAGCTTGTGTTCTGTTATTTCGCCTGCTTCAAGATTGGAGCGGTGGCAGTCCCCCTCAATACCCGCTTTCGGACCACCGAACTGATCTATGCAATCAATCATTCTGGCGCCGTGCTGCTGGTCGGCCAACACGATCTGTGCGCGCCGCTGTTGGAGGCTCGCGCACAACTGCCCCATCTGGCCGAAATAGCTATCGCGGACACAGGAACCTTCGCTACGTTGCCGTGCGAGGTGGTCGTCGAGCTGCCCATGGTCGGCGAAAGTCAGTTGGCGGTGTTGATGTATACGTCGGGTACCACGGCCAAGCCGAAGGGCGTGATGCACTCCCATGGCACGCTCAAGCGCCAGAGCGAGAACTTTCTTGCGGTCCTGGGTACGATCGTATATGCGCAAACGCTGGTCTCTTTGCCGCTCTGCCATATGGCCGCCTTCAGCATATTCCTGCTGTCCGCGACTGAGGCCGGTGGCACCGTCACAATCCTGCCGCGCTTTGAGCCAGGGGCCGTACTGCGCAGCATCGGTGAGAACCGGATCACCTATGCTGGCGGCATGCCGGTGATGATTAACGCGATGATCAATTGTCCCGATGCGGGAACATACGACCTGAGCTCTCTGCGGGTGTTCGTCGGAGGCGGGGACTGCGTACCGCTGGAACTGCAGAACCGCTTCCGAGAATTGTTCGGCGTCGTCGTGGACGAGCTCTGCGGCATGACTGAGGTCATCTATTGCAACCAGCCGTTGAATCTGGGCGAGCGCCGCCCGGGATCCATCGGTAAGCCGTTCGGTGATGTGCGTATTCGCCTGGAAGATGCGGACGGCAATGAGGTGGCGGTTGGCGAGGTGGGCGAAATCGTGGTCCACAGTGGGGCGGTGACACTGGGCTATTGGAACGATCCCGAAAATACGAAAGCGGCTCTGAAACGGGGCGGCATGCATACGGGTGACCTGGCATGGCGCGATGCCGATGGCTTCCTCTGGTTCGCTGGCCGGAGCAAGGAAATCATCATTAGGGGTGGCTCGAATATTTCTCCGGGCGAAGTGGAGGATGTGCTGTACACACATCCCGCCGTCGATGAGGTCGGGGTGGTGGGCGTGCCGTGCACCGAGCTTGGCCAACGCGTGCGTGCCTATGTAGCGCTGAAGCCAGGCGCACGGGCGACGGACAAGGACCTAATGGATTGGGCGGCCCGGAAAATCGCTGCCTACAAGGTCCCCGAAAGCATCGTGTTCCTTGCCACGCTGCCCAAGGGGTCGACAGGCAAGGTTCTCAGAACGGCTCTTCGCGACCACGCTTCCAACGAGCGGAACCCGAAGCAAAGCAGTTTTGCCTGAGTAAAGAGCCCACGGAAGGTTCGCTTTGCCACCGCGAAAGACCTCGAGCGAGTGATTCGTCTCGTGAAAATCGCAATCGATCAGCTCTGATCGCACTCCCGGACGCCGTTCGCAAAGGCGGTTGTGCGAGAGCCTTAGTCAAAGCAACAGCGTGGGCTAGCTCGCCCTCGCAAACTATGAACCGGCCGTACGGACGTCCGCTCTGGCCCCTTGAGAGACTCGACGAGCTGCTTGGCGGAATGTCCGGAAGGGGTCGGGAATACCCCGTCGCACATAGGCACTGTCGACCAAAGCGGCCGGTCAGCGGTGAAGCGGCCCGTCGTATTAGCGGTCATCCACGGCAGCAGCATCCTGAAATGATTTGGCGAGGAAGGCCGCGCCGGTGGACCGCTGCGCCGATCCCGGGCTTCCTGTTAAGCGCCAAGTGCCCTTGCTAGACTGCCCTGCCGCTGGCTCCCTGGGGCGGGGACCCATTGAGGGTCCGGACGCTATAACTCATTGAATAGGCTCGAGCTACAAGCTCGCTGACGCCGGAGACGAAGGGGCCGACTGAGTCGACGCCATGGCCAATATCTTTCTCTCCTACTCCAGAGCCGACAAGGCACGGGTAGCCCCACTGGTCGAGGCCCTCGAGGCCCAGGGCTGGAGCGTGTGGTGGGATCCGGCCATCATTCCCGGCCAGGAGTTCGACGATCGCATTGCCGAGGAGATCGACAAGGCAAGCGCAGTGGTCGTCGTATGGACACCGCTCTCGGTCGCTTCGCGCTGGGTGCGAGGTGAGGCGCGCGAGGCGGCTGATCGCGGCATCTTGGTGCCCGTGCGTTTCGACAAGGCGAGGCTGCCGATCGATGCCCGCGCCGTTCATACCACCGATCTGGACGATTGGCGCGAGGATGCATCGAGCCAGTCCTTCCAGGATTTGCTCTCGGCTTTGTCGCTTCTATTGAAGGACATTCCACGCGCAGCTTCGGCGGCGGCGCACCGCGCATCGATCTGCGTATTGCCGTTCGCGAACATGAGCGATGATCGCGAGCAGGAATATTTCTCCGACGGCATCAGCGAAGACATCATCACTGATCTGTCGAAGGTTTCCGCTCTTGCGGTCATCGCCCGCAACACCGCCTTCACGTTC
>JASHYG010000119.1 GCA_030043215.1 Gammaproteobacteria bacterium | reverse complement strand
AGTCTACATCCTTGAACACCTGCGCCTTGCCGAACTCGGCGACGAGCCGATCGTAGATACGCCCCGTGGCGTCCGGGCTATCGCTGCGGCGGTAGCTGATGAAAATGCCCGACAAGGGTCACTCCGCTTTCTTATGACCCGGATGATCTCATCGTTGCGACCGGGCCATTCTTGGGATGCTCACCGCAGAGTCTATGCGTCCAACACCCCCGAGGTCGAATGGCGCTGGGGAAGCCCAGTCTGCATTCCTCGCGGTATCGAGCGTGCGGTCGCCCGCTGTTCTCTGGAGAACCGGTCGGACCTACACCGGTCGACGGGATTCCTTATTGCAAGCGCACCGTGCCGTCGAGCTTCGCGAGGTCCGGATCGACTATCAAGTGCTCATGGTTGAGCAGCATGCCGATCGCCTTCGATCTGCTCCGTCGTGCACGTCATGAAGTGGGGGCAGTTGTTGAGAGCAGTGCGCGACCGGCCGGTCTCGGAATCGGTGATGCAGCACGAGTGCCGCTTGCCACGCGGTCGCATTGACATTAACGTTTTGGACGTTATATTGCTTAACGTCATGGACGTTAATACACGCAACCTGCTGTTTTCACGAGGGGAAGTAGACCGAGATGACCTTTGGCCGAAGGTTACCGAATACCGCGAGCAACCGTGCACGTTTCGTTTCGGTTTCGGCCTGGATGAGCTGCCAGCGGAGCCGGGGATCATTCTGATCCGCGGACCGCGCCAGTTCGGCAAGAGCACATGGCTCGAGCTCGAGCTGAAACGAACCCTCGAGGACTACGGGCCAGGCTCCGCATACTTCCTGAACGGCGATGAGATTACCGACGCAGACGAGCTCGAAGCGCGGGTGGTGGACCTCCTTCCACTGTTCTCCGGCGATGTCGGTGTGCGGCGGCTATTCATCGACGAAGTATCGGCGGTACCGAGCTGGGAGCGGGCCTTAAAGCGCATCGCCGATCGCGGTGAGCTTCGTAACGTGCTGGTCGTGACCACCGGATCGAGAGCCGCCGATATTCGGCGCGGCTCTGAAAGACTGCCCGGGAGAAAGGGGAAGCTCGCGCGAACGGAGTACTTATTCACTGGAGTCTCGTACAAGGATTTCCACGCTCAATTTCGTGACGAGCTTGGGGAAAATACCTGGAAATCGTATCTGTTGACCGGTGGCTCACCCGTTGCGGCCGTGGAGATTCGGCAACGGGAACGACTCCCGGAGTATTTCTTCGAGATCATTCGCGACTGGATCGTAGGCGAGCTCGTAAGAAGCGGGCGCTCAAGACAGTTTCTGCTTGCGTTGATGCGAACGCTATTCGTCCAGGGTGGTTCGCGGACAGGGTATCTCAAGCTCGCGCGCGAGTCCGGTCTCGCCAACAATACGATTGCCGCGGAGTACGTCGAGCAACTGTCCGATCTCTTGGCAGTGATTCCGTCGCATCAATGGGATGCTGACAAGCGTGTCCCGCTGCAGCGCAAACCTGCGAAGTTCCATTGCGTGAACCTGTCCGTCGCTCTTGCATTCAGTCCGAACAGGATGACGCACGTCGGCGAATTCGACGCTCTCGAGTCCGAGATCAAGTCCAAATGGGTCGAGTGGCTCGTCGCGCAAGAACTCTTCCGGCGGCAGTGTATCGCAGGCGCCGAGGATCCAGAGGCGCTTTGGTTTTGGGCGTCCAATCAACACGAGATCGATTTCGTCGACGCACGGGAGAGGCTGTACGAAGTCAAGGTTGGCCGAACGGGCCCGTTGGATTTCCTGTGGTTTCCAAAGACGCTGCCAAAACGGAACCTCCTGGTCGTCGGAGGCGGGCAGTTCGCGTCATCTGCCGTCAAGGGGATTACGATCGAACAGTTCCTGCTCGCCGACGGGTTTCCGCATCCCTACCCTGGGCAAGTCGATGACCCCGACATCTATAACGATTACGCCCGTTTTACGTAGGGCATCGGGGCTTCCATCTTGACCGAGAATGATGACGGCCACCGCTAAGTTCAACCCGGCTCGACTCGAGATGCCCGGTTAGCTAGAGGCACTCCTCGAGCTCGGCGACGGGGAAAG
This sequence comes from Gammaproteobacteria bacterium, assembly GCA_030043215.1. Taxonomy (GTDB): domain Bacteria; phylum Pseudomonadota; class Gammaproteobacteria; order Steroidobacterales; family Steroidobacteraceae; genus JASHUC01. Next base: position 1,972 of record JASHYG010000119.1, on the reverse strand, counting down.
ACAGGCCCATCCGTCGCCACAAGTCGGCAACGCGCTCGATCGCCTCGAGACTGCGCTGCATCCATTGCGGGTGGCGAGCCTGCAAATCGGCGCGAGTGACGAAATTCGTGGGGGACCGCCCGCTCCCGAGGCGCCTGTGCCAGCGCGCGGCGAGCTCCTGCATGCGCGCTGCTCCGAAGCCTATGACCGTGGTCCGCGCGTGCCGTACGAAGCCCGACAGGGCCAACGAGGTGTAGTACTGCTCCCAGTATCTGACGTACGCCGCGAAGTAGTCGAGACTCGCCAGCTCCTCCCTGCTGGTGCCGACGCTCAGCAGATCTCTCCTGATCCAGTGCTCGATCGTCGAGCGCTCCGCAAAGAGACCGCCGGGCGGCAGTCCTCCCGACTTCTCGTAAGTCGAGATGCAGCACGTGAGCGGATGGCGGACCGTGACCACGAACTCCGCGTCGCGACCGAGAATCTGCTTGAAGAAGCCGCTCGCGTAGATGCCCTTGGTGAGCTTCTTGGGGACGTGGATACGGGGGTCTTTCCGCTTTCCAAAGAACAGCTCGAGCATGGAGATGTACTCGCCGGTCGTCAGCATGGTGCGCATCCAGCCGTTGTGCCGCGGCATGAACACAGTCGGCCCGGCCTCCGGAAAGCCGTCGTGCGCGATCGCGGCGGGTACGGATGACGGCTCGTACCCCAGAGCCGCGAACAGCTCGGCGATCAAATACGTTCCGCCGCTTCTCGGTACGCCAAGGACTGCGATGAATCGATAGCGCTCATGCAGCTCTCGTAAGGCATCCAGATTCGATGTCGCGAGCTCACGAAACCAGCGATAGGCGCTGTGAATCGCGGCCTGCGCGGTACCGTCGAGCGCCAAGCGTCCAAGCTGCCCGCTGGCCCGCTCGCGCGCTCTCTTGGGTGCATCGCTCAGCTGCTCGGACAGCTGGTCGTGCCAGGTCTCCTCGGCGGGGCTCCCGGCATCGAGGAAGCGCGTGAGGAAGTCCAGGAAGATCGGAGAAGGAGGGAGGTCGCTTCCGGTGAGCTCGACCAGGTTATCCATGAAGTAGTCCTGCGATCAACGGCGCTTGCGCAGCACTCCGGCCGGTCGATTCCATGGTGCGCTCGGTGATGCGTTCGGGGACGCCCAAGTGTACACGTTGCGACGTGTAGCGACAGGACGGGAACTGACGGTGGGGTTTCGAATTGCAACGAAACTTTGCCGTGGGTGTGCCATAGCACGGGAGGGACCGATCGTGTCGAGGATGCCCCAGGTCGCCACGAGCAGGAGGCGCTGGTACACTACCCGCTCCGCAGACCGGTGTTGCGGGTCGGGTAAGCCCTAAGAAATCAGGCATTCGTGGTCAGCCGATGGTGTCCCATCGTGCACCCCAGTCGCCCTGGTGATGCGAGGCGAGCGGGCCATTAGCTCAATTGGTAGAGCAGCGGACTCTTAATCCGTTGGTTGTAAGTTCGAGTCTTACATGGCCCACCACCGTCTATGGTGTCGGTAGGACAACCCGCTATATTGGGTAGCAGCGACGCCATGGGTCGCAGGCCGTGAGCACAGGCGGCCGAATCACAGAGCTGCTCGAGCGCGCCCGCCGTCTCGAGTCCACCGGACAGGACGGGCCGGCGAAGGCCGCCTACCTCGAGCTCCTGCACCTCGATCCGACTCACTGGGCCGCACTCAACGAGCTCGGAACCCTCGCGTGGGCGACGGGCTATCGCTCCGCGGCACGCACCGCGTATCGGCAGGCCGTGAAATGCCACCCCGACAATGCGGTCGGCCGCGTGAATCTCGCCAATGTGCTCTATCAAATGGACGATCTGGCGGGGGCGCGTGCGCAATACGAAGCCGCACTCGCGGCCGACGCCGCTCTACCCGAGGCCCACCAGGGGCTCGCCCGCACGCTCACTGAGCTCGGTGAGGCTCGGGCGGCCGAGCCGCACTGGCAGCTGGGCTTCGTCGGGCATGCGAGCGTCA
>JASHYG010000118.1 GCA_030043215.1 Gammaproteobacteria bacterium | reverse complement strand
CCACGATGATCGGATCGGCATCCTTGAAGAACTTGCCGGAGACAGGCTTCACCTCCGGAAGAAAGCAGCCGTCCTCGTCGACCGCGTGCAGGACGGGCAGGCCGTACCGTTGACCGAGCTCGAGGTCGTCCTCACCATAGGCCGGTGCGATGTGCACGATCCCGGTGCCCTCCGCGGTAGTGACGAACTCGGCGGCCCGGACTCGGCAGATGTCTCCATCGACCGGGAGATCGTCGAAGAGCCGCTCGTAGCGCGCACCGTCGAGTTGCCTGCCGAGGGCGCTGGAGATGATCTCGTAGTCCTCGCCGTCGAGTACTTTCAGCAGATCGCGCGCGAGGATCAGCGTCTCCCGACCCCGGCGCGCCCACACATATTCGACGTCCGGATGAACGGCGAGCAGCAGGTTGGCTGGCAGGGTCCAAGGGGTCGTGGTCCACACGAGGAAATACGTACGCTCCTCTCCGAGCGCGCGGAAGCGAACGAACACCGAGGGGTCCTCGACCTCCCGGTATCCAAGCGCCACCTCGTGTGAGGACAGGGTCGCGCCGATCCGCGGATCGTACGGAACGACCTTGTACCCCTGGTAGATGAGGCCTCGATCCCAGAGCCGCTTGAGTAGATTCCAGACCGATTCGATGTAGTCGTTGTGCAGGGTGAGATAGGCCGCTTCGAGATCGACCCAGAACCCCATTCTCTCGGTCATCCTCTCCCAGTCGCCGACGTAGCGCATGACCGAGTCGCGGCAGAGCCCGACGAATCTCGCGATCCCGATTTCTCGCTCGATGCGTCGCTTGTCGAGGATTCCGAGTGTCTTCTCCACCTCATGCTCGACCGGCAGTCCATGGGTGTCCCAGCCGCCCTTGCGCTCGCAGAGGTAGCCCCGCATCGTCTTGTAGCGCGGATAGAGATCCTTGAACGTGCGGGCCAGCACGTGATGGATGCCGGGCTGTCCGTTCGCCGTCGGCGGGCCCTCGTAGAAGACGAAGCGCGGCCGGCCCGCCCGCTGGGCCAGGCTCTGCTCGAATACGCCTTCGCGCCGCCACAGCTCGAGGACGGACTCCTCGAGACTCGGCCCGTCGTAGCGTACAGCGACCTCTTTGAACATGCTGTATGGCCCACCGCGCGGAATACAAAGCCCCGACGCCCTCGCGTGTGCGCGGAGAGCGCCACTCGGAGCGCCGGGGCGATGGGTATTCGCGGTGCCACCCGGCTTCGTCGCGCCTTTGCGGGCGCGGCCTCGAGGCTGATGTGATCAGCCAGGCCCGTTCACGGCGGCCGTCCGGCCAAGCCTACGCGGACTCGAAGAAGTCCTTCGGTTGGCAGCTCCAGGGTGATCTTCGTCGGAGCACAGGTCGGGGCTCGCACCGTCCCCCGATCGCTCAGCCTGCGGCCCTCCGGCTACTCGTCCCTTTCAAAGCATTTCCGCGTTGAGCATAGCGCCAGTACAGGATTCTGTACACCGTCTCCGACGTCGTTCGCGACGTCATCCTGGACGTCATCAGCGACTCTGCTCACGCAGCATTTCTCTCAGATCGCGCACCGATTCAGCGTTTGAATAGTGATATCGTGCCCTCTCCAGTCCTGGCACAAGAGATGCGCGAAGATGGAAACGTGGCGCGATATCGAAGCTGCGGTTCGGCAGCTCTCCGTCGGCGATCGCGCAAGGCTGATGGAGCGGCTGGGCGATCTACCCGACGAGGTGCGTGAGTCGGCGCCCGCCTATCAAACCGAGCAGACTTCGCTGTCCGTGGAGGATTACCTGCGGTACGAAGAGGGCAGCGAGGTCCGCCACGAATACGTGAGCGGCATCCTTTATGCCATGTCGGGCGTCAGCGAGCCCCACCATCTCATCGCCGGCAACCTCTTTGCCGCCGTTCACACGCACCTGCGCGGCGGTGCTTGCCGCACCTACATGTCCGCCTTCAAGCTGCGCCTGCAGATCGATCAGGAGGACCTCTTCTACTATCCCGACGTGATGGTCGCCTGCGAGCGCGAAGGGGTGGAGAAGTACTACCTGCGCTACCCCAAGCTCATCGTCGAGGTGCTCTCTCCCTCAACCGCTCCCATCGATGGGCGCGAGAAGCGGATCCATTACGCCCGGATCCGGACGATGGAGGAATACGTGATCGCATCGCAGGAGGATCACGAAGTCTTCTATCACTGCAAGACCGAGCGCTGGACTCCGCGGCGCCTGGCGGGCCCCGGTGCGGTGCTCGAGCTGCGCTCCATCGGACTTGCCGTGCCCCTCACTGAAATCTACGACCGCGCGCTCTAGGGCCCGCGACGCTCGGCACGCTCAGCACGCCCGGCCTGCACGGCGTGCTCGCCATGCCCACCGCGCACCCTGAGCGCTCCAGGCGAGCCGCGCGAAGCCTCATCGGGTGTCCCCCGGGAGGGCTCGGACCGTCCCTGAACCCGCGGCTCTCGTGGCGATTGACAGGCCCCCACGACCACAATATCTTGTGCCTGCCAGCGGTATCTGCCCCCAGAGGTAGGAGGCGGATCGAAGAGGGAATCCGGTGCGGCGGGGGCCAATTCCGGAGCTGCCCCGCAGCGGTGAATGGGAACGACCGGCGCTACAGCACTGGGCTCGCTCGAGCCTGGGAAGCGGCGCCCAGTAGGTCGCGGTCGCACTCGAGATCGCGCGCCCATGAGCCCGAAGACCTGCCGCGGCCGTCGCACCTGGGGGGCCAAGCCACGGTGCGGCGCGAGACTACCCGCTCGCGGGAGCGGAGTTGCGATCGGATGCTCCGGGGGCTCACCGTGCAGCCCTCGGCCGAGCTTCTCGACGTGTCTCCGTCTTCCGCCGGCAGCTGCTGTATCCGACTGGAGGCGACAATGACTCTCGAGATCGCCCAGACACCCACGAGCTCGCCCGAGGCTGGCCGTCGCGCTGCACAGCCGCCCATCGAGCAACCCGAGTTCCGCTTGACTCCGCCGGCCACCGCGCGCACGCAGATGGCCGTCACCAAGCGCAACGGCACGCGCGAGCCGGTGGACGTGAGCAAGATCGTCCGCGCGGTGACCCGGTGCAGCGAGGGACTCTCGACCGTCGATCCGATGCGCGTCGCGCTCAAGACCATCGCCGGCCTCTATGACGGGGCGACGACGCGCGAGCTCGACGAGCTCTCCATCCGCACGGCCGCCTCGTTCATGTTCGAGGAGCCCGAGTACTCGCGCCTCGCCGCACGGCTGCTCTCCGGCTTCATCGACAAGGAGGTGCACGCGCTCGGGGTGTACTCCTTCTCCCAGTCGATCCGGCTGGGATTCGATGTGGGACTCATCAACGAGCGGGTTCTCGAGTTCGTCGAGGCAAATGCGCGCAAGCTCAACGATGCGGTCCAACCGGAGCGCACGCAGGAATTCGAGTACTTCGGCCTGCGCACACTCCACGACCGCTACCTGCTCCGCCATCCCACGCGCCGCCTGGTGCTCGAGAATCCCCAGCACTTCTGGATGCGCATCGCCGTCGCATTGAGCCAGACGGCGCAGGAGGCCGTCGAGCTCTACCAGCTCTTCTCCCATCTCGACTACATCCCGAGCTCTCCGACGCTGTTCAACGCCGGAACGCGCCACGAGCAGCTCTCGAGCTGCTTCCTCCTCGACTCCCCTGAGGACACCCTCGAGTCCATCTACGACAAGTACAAGGATGTCGCGATGCTCTCCAAGTTTTCCGGGGGCATCGGCATCGCCTGGCACCGCGTGCGCTCGGAGGGCTCGCTCATCCGCGGCACGAACGGCCTCTCTAACGGTATCGTCCCGTGGCTGAAGACGCTCGACTCCTCCGTCGCCGCGGTCAACCAGGGCGGCCGGCGCAAGGGCGCCGCCTGCGCGTATCTCGAGCCGTGGCACGCCGACATCGAGGTGTTCCTGGAGCTCCGCGACAACACGGGTGATGACGCGCGCCGCACCCACCACCTGAATCTCGCCTGCTGGATTCCGGACCTCTTCATGCAGCGTGTCGAGCAGGACGGCACGTGGTCTCTGTTCGACCCCCACGACGTGCCCGACCTGCCGGACCTCTACGGCGAGGGGTTCGAGGCCGCGTACACGCAGGCTGAGGCTCAGGGCCTCGCCAAGCGGACGCTGCCGGCCCGCGAGCTGTACCTGCGGATGATGCGCACGCTCGCACAGACCGGGAACGGCTGGATGACGTTCAAGGACAAATCCAACCGCGCGTGCAATCAGACCGCGAAGCCGGGCCGCGTGGTGCACCTCTCGAACCTCTGCACGGAGATCCTCGAGGTGACGAGCGGCGGGGAGACGGCCGTCTGCAATCTCGGCTCGCTCAACCTCGCCCGCCACGTGGGACACGACGGCTTCGACTTCGAGAAGCTCGCGCACGCCGTGGAGGTCGCCGTGCGCCAGCTCGACCGGGTGATCGACCTCAATTTCTATCCCATCCAGAGCGCATGCGCGTCCAACATGCGCTGGCGGCCGGTCGGGCTCGGCGTCATGGGGCTGCAGGATGTGTTCTTCCGGCTGCGCCTGCCGTTCGACAGCGAGCAGGCGCGCCAGCTCTCCAACCGGATTGCCGAGACGATCTACTTCCACGCGCTCCGCGCCTCGCTCGATCTCGCGCGTGAGCTCGGTCCCCACGGCGCCTTCGCGGAGACGCGCGCGGCGCAGGGCGAGCTGCAGTTCGACGCCTGGGGCGTCACTCCTTCCGAGACGCTGCCCTGGGACGAATTGAAGCGCGAGATTGCGGCTCACGGGCTGCGTAACAGCCTGCTCATCGCCATTGCCCCCACCGCGACCATCGCTTCCATCGCGGGCTGCTACGAGTGCATCGAGCCGCAGATCTCGAACCTGTTCAAGCGCGAGACTCTCTCGGGCGATTTCCTGCAGGTCAACCGCTACCTCGTCGAGGAGTTAAAGCAGCTCGGGCTGTGGACCGCGGAGGTTCGCGACGCCATCAAGCTCGCCGATGGGTCGGTGCAAGGCTTGCGTGAGCTGCCCGAGCCGCTCCGCGCGATCTATCGGACCGCCTGGGAGCTGCCGATGCGCAGTCTCATCGAGCTCGCCGCCGGACGCGGCCCGTACGTCGATCAGAGCCAGTCGCTCAACCTCTTCATGGCGGCGCCCAACTTGGGTCCGCTCTCCGCGATGTACATGTACGCCTGGAAGCGCGGCCTGAAGACCACCTACTACCTGCGCTCGCGCCCGGCGACGCATATCACCAAGACGACCGTGGCCCAGGGGCAGCAGCCTGAGACTTCCGGCGCCGACGCCGTCGCCTGCTCGCTCGAGAACCCCGAATCCTGTGAGGCCTGCCAATGAGCGCTTCTACTCCCAGCCTGCTCGACCCCGGCTTCGACCTCACGCTGCGTCCGATGCGCTATCCGCGCTTCTACGAGATGTATCGGGCGGCCATCAAGAACACCTGGACGGTGGAGGAGATCGACTTCCAGATCGACCTCGGGCACCTCCGGCAGCGCATGAGCCCCGCGGAGCGGCACCTGATCGAGCGCCTGGTCGCCTTCTTCGCGACGGGCGACACCATCGTCGCCAACAATCTCGTCGTGAGCCTCTACCGCCACATCAATGCGCCCGAGGCGCGGATGTACCTCTCGCGGCAGCTGTATGAGGAGGCGCTGCACATCCAGTTCTACCTGACGCTGCTCGATAACTACGTCCCGGACCCCGCCCGGCGGGCCCAGGCGTTCGCGGCCATCGAGAACATCCCCTCCATCCGCCGCAAGGCCCAGTTCTGCCAGCGTTGGACGGATGAGATGCTTGCGCTCGAGCGCATCGGCTCAGAGTCCGACAAGCGCCGTTTCCTGCTCAACCTCACCTGCTTCGCGAGCTGCATCGAGGGCCTGTTCTTCTTCGGCGCCTTCGCCTACGTCTACTTCCTGCGCTCGCGCGGCATGCTGCCGGGACTTGCCGCGGGCACCAACTGGGTGTTCCGCGACGAGAGCGGCCACATGGCGTTCGCGTTCGCCGTCCTGCAAGCGGTACGGCGGGAGGAGCCTCACCTGTTCGACGACGCCTGGGCTGCCGAGGTCCGCGCCATGATCGAGGAGGCCGTCGACTGCGAGACACAATTCGCCGATGACGTGCTGGCGGGCGGTGTCGTGGGCTTGACGCGCGTCGAGATGCGCCAGTACCTCGAGTACGTCGCCGACCAGCGCCTCACAATGCTCCAGCTGCCGATC
>JASHYG010000117.1 GCA_030043215.1 Gammaproteobacteria bacterium | reverse complement strand
CCGCGGCCGCTGTCCTGACCCGACAGGCGCACGGAGAAGCCATCCTCGAGCAGCGCGGCATAGGCCAGGGTCTCCGCGCAGCCCCAGTCGAGCGGCAGCTCGCCGGCGAGCATCTTCGCGCGGTTCGCCATCACCTGCGCGACGCGCGGGTGCAGCGAGAAGCCCTGCGGGATCTCGAGAATGCGCGCACCGAGCGCGGCGAGCCGCTCGGGCTGCACGCTCGTCGTCACCCGCTCGCTCCAGTCGACGTGCTTGTACTTGTCCCAGTCCACGGTGAACTTGTTGCCGATCATCCCGAGCGAGGCGCGCGCCTGGGGCCGCCCCTCGTCGAGACCCTGCCGGTAGCGATCGGCCATCTCGGTCACGTCGGCTTCCGATACGACGCCCTCCGCGACGAGCCGATCCGCGTAGAGCTTGCGGGCCGTCGGATGCTCGCGGATGACGCGATACATCCCCGGCTGAGTGGCCGCGGGCTCGTCCGCCTCGTTGTGCCCGTGGCGGCGGTAGCACACGAGATCGATCACCACGTCCTTGTTGAACTTCATGCGGTACTCGAGCGCGAGCCGCCCGGCGAACACCACGGCCTCCGGATCGTCGGCGTTGACGTGGAAAATCGGCGCTTCCAGCATCTTCGCGACGTCGCTGCAGTAGATGGTCGACCGCGCATCGCGCGGGTCGGACATCGTGAAGCCCACCTGGTTGTTGATGATGAGGTGCAGCGTGCCCCCCGTGTAGAACCCGCGGGCCTGCGAGAGCTGCAGCGTCTCCATGACGACGCCCTGGCCGGCGAACGCCGCATCGCCGTGGACGAGCACCGGCAGGATGCGCTCGCCGCGCACATCGCCGCGGCGCTCCTGCCGCGCGCGCACCGAGCCCTCGACCACCGGGTTCACCACCTCGAGGTGCGAGGGATTGAACGCGAGGGCGACGTGCACGTTGCCCGCGGGCGTCCGCAAGTCGGACGAGAAGCCCTTGTGGTACTTCACATCGCCCGACCCCTGCTCGTGCGCGAGATCGTACTTGCCCTCGAATTCCGAGAAGATCGACGAGGGCGGCTTGCCAAGGACATTGACCAGCACGTTGAGCCGGCCGCGGTGCGCCATGCCGATGATGATCTCCTCGACGTGCGCAACGCCGCATTTCTGGACCAGATCGTCGAGCAGCGGGATGAAGGCATCGCCGCCCTCGAGCGAGAAGCGCCGCTGCCCGACGTACTTCGTGTGCAGATAGCGCTCGAGCCCTTCGGCGCTCGTCAGCTGCCAGAGAATGTTGCGCCGCTCGTCGGTGCTGAGCCTGTGCAGGACCCTTCCAGCCTGGAACTGGTCCTGCAGCCACAGCCGCTCGTCGGAGTTCGACACGTGCGCGAACTCGGCGCCGATGGGCCCCGCGTAGATCCGCTCGAGCTGCGCGAGGATGTCGCGCAGCCGCATGCGCTTCGGCACGGCATCGGTGCGGCTGCCGGTGAAGAACTCCGTGTCGAGGTCCGCCTCGGAGAGACCGAAGTAGTCGAGCGCGAGCGGTCGTGGGCGGGGCCGCTCCATGAGCCCGAGCGGGTCGACCTTCGCGAGGAGATGGCCTCGGTTGGTCCAGATCTGGATGAGCCGCGAGACGGCGGCCTGCTTGGCGCCTGCGACATCGGCCGCGCCTGCAGCGCCGGCCTGCCCCCCGCCGGCCCCGGTCCCGAGAGCCCCCCTGGCGCGGGCTGCGACGGCGGCCTCAACGGGCCCCCGCGCTCGCTCCCCCGCGACGTGCGGCGCGAGGCGCTCGAAATAGTCGCGCCAGTGCGCCGGCACGCTCGCCGGATCGCTCAGGTATCGCTCGTAGAGGACCTCTTCGAGGTAAGCGGCGTTTCCGCCGTAGAGGGGCGTCGGTTCAAGCATGCGGACAGCATTCGATGCGGCCGAAGCAGTTTAGCGGAAGCCGGGCCGCGAGGAAATGTCAAGAATTTGCGATAGTTCGCAGTAGCCACACTTCGTAGGCGATCAGTGTGACGTAGGCGGCGAGCACCATGTAGAGAATGGCACTCACCGGGAGACGGCCGAAGGCCCGCACCTTCGCGACCAGGGTGAGGAGCACGACCCCTCCTGCCGTCAATCCGATCTTGAAGGCGACGAAGACATCGGGGTCCAGCGCGAGGAACGTCGCCATCACGGGATTGGCCTCGAGCGCTCCATGCTGAACCAGCGTCAGCGTGAGCACCGCGTCCGCCACCGACAGGAGCAGGATCACCAGCGCGATTGCCAGCCACTGTGACTCGTGCCAGTCGGTGGAGGTGAGGCTGCCGTCCCGGACTCGCCGCGGCCCGCGGCGGCGCGGATTGAAGCTACCGGTGAACAGCGAGCGCAGCGTGCGCCTGCGGCGGTCCGTCGCCCCGCGCCGCTCGCTACCCCACATCGCTCGATCGCTATTCGTCCAATCCGACACTGGCGTGATCTGCTGGCCCAGCCGTTCCCCTGCAATGCACCATTCTAGCGGGGGCGCGCCCTTCCGTGGCACTCATGCGCCCGCGGCGCGGATATTTTGACATCCTGCGGGGACTTAAGTTCAATCAGCGCGCCAAAGCGTCGCGAAAGCCTGGGTCCATCGAGTAGGAGCGGCCGAAAGTCGACGCCGACCCGGAGACCTCGCCCTCCCAGAGTACCGTGCCGGCACGGTCGCGCGCTGAGAGATGCAGGCTCACGTTCGCCTTGTAGGTACCGGTCTCCTCGACGAAGAACTGCCGCACTTCGCCGGAAACGACCACATCGCCGCCGCCATCGACAGTCGTCAGGCCGCTGCGATCGAACATCTGACGCATGTGCATCGCGATGAACGTACCCACGTTGTCCTGAGTGGTCACCGTGCGCGGCGTCGCATTCTCGTCGTTCTGCCCGATGAGCTCGGGCCGCTGACGCTCATCTTTGAAAGTCTCGAAGCTCAGCTTGCGTGGGGAAGCTTGCGCGATGCTGCCGTTGAACTCGGCGCTCGGCCTCCACTGCAGCGACACGTCCCGCAGAGGCGGGTGTGAGGCGCATGCGCCGAGAACTGCGGCCGCGAGTGTTGCCGCGAGCGTGGCCGCGATACGGACTGAGCTTTTCATGGCACCTTCCCCGTTTGTTGTGGCGAATGCCGATACTGCACCGCACGGCCGGACGTGAAAATATGAATGATTGTGCTCTCGTTCTCCCCGTCGAGCCCGAGCTCGCACAGTCGGCGCAGCATATCCGCCGCGAGCTCGCCGAACGGGGCGCGGATATCGAGTGTGCCGGCAAGTCGCAGTCCGTACTCGACGTCCTTGAGCCGCAGCGCAGGCGTGAAGACTACGTCGCGATGGTGGTCGCCATCCACCATACGGCGGGTGTTGCGGACGACTTGGGGGCTCGCAGCCTGACTCCCCGCGATGGCATCCGCCACGACCCTGGGGTCGAGACCAGCTCGCGCCGCGAGCGCCAATCCCTCCGCCGCCGAGGCGATTTGCACGGCGCCGATGAGGTTAATGATCAACTTGTAAGCGGTCCCAGCGCCGACCGGTCCGAAATGAATCACGCTGTGCGAGATTGCGCCAAGCAGGCCGCGAGCGGCCTGCAGATCGTCGGCCGACGCGCCGACGAGCAGGGTGAGCGCGCCAGCCGCCGCGTCGTCAGGCAACCCGGTCACGGGTGCATCGATGTAGCGCAGGCCTCGTGCTGCAGCCTGGCCCGCGAGCTCCATCACCCAACCGTGAGAGAGCGTCGAGCACTCGACGGCAAAGCTGCCCGGCGCCAGGCTCGCTTCGAGAATCCCATCCGGCCCGAGCCAAACGGAACGCGAGGACGTATCGTGCGCCGTCATCGAGAAGACCGCCTCGGCCCCCTCGCATGCTTCCCGTGGACTCGCGGCGGACCGAGCGCCGAGCTGCACGATCGGCCCCGCCTTCGCGGCCGTCCGATTGAAGACCGTGAGATCGTGCCCCGCGGCGAGGAGCCTCCCCGCCATGCCGAGCCCCATCTTGCCGATCCCGACGAAGGCGACTCTCGACATCGGCTGGCTCCGTGTAAGACCGTCTGCGGTGATGCTACCATCGCCGAGGACGCCACGGAGAATGCAGGCTCACAATCGCGTATGGGCGCATCCGCTCTCGTTCGAGTCAGAGCCGCAAGCGGGCCTTCTTTTGACACCGCGCAGCGCCTGCCGGCCGCGCGTCTGCGGCCCTTCATTGCACGCTACGGAGGCTTCCGCATCGACAGCGCCTCGTTCGGGGCGACGCGCGGAGTGCCGTCACGGCACGTCACCCTCATGGTCGGACTGGGCGAGCCGTTTCGCATAGCGGGCGTTGGATCATTCACCTCGTTCGTCGCAGGGTTACACGATCATGCGGAGGTCGTCGAGAGCTGCGGTAGGACCGCAGGACTGCACTTGGTGTTGAATCCGCTGGGCACGCGCGCGCTGCTCGGTGCACCCGCGGGTGCTCTCGCCGGACAAGTTCTGCACCTGGAAGACTTGATGGGAGCCCGTGTCCACGCGGAGCTGCAGTGCCGTTTGCGCGAGGCGAAAACCTGGTCGCACCGCTTCGACATCCTCGATGAAATCCTCGCAAGAGGGCTCAAGGGGGACGTCACATCGGGCGAGCTGCATTGGGCTTGGCGCAAGATCGCGACGGATGCGGGGAGCACTCGTATCGAAGATCTGGCTCGCGAGATCGGCTGGAGTCGGCGCCACCTGAGCGGGCGATTCAGCGCGGAGATCGGGGTGACACCGAGAACGCTGGCACGCATCGCCCGCTTCGAGAAAGCCTGCGCGCTCCTGAGGCGCGAGCGCAGTACGCTTGCGGACCTTGCAGCCGCGGCCGGCTATCACGATCAGCCCCACATGACACGGGAGTGGCGGGCGCTTACCGGATGTACGCCGAAGGAGTGGATCGCCGACGAGTTCCCATTCGTACAAGACTACGAGCTCGCAGCCCTGGAACAATGAGGCTCGTCGAGCCGCGACCCTAGCATCGGGGACACGGGGGATGAATGAGCGCGATCGAGCGTATTGATATGTCGCGGCACTCCATCGCGATCGGCCGCGATCTACGGATGGCGACGATCGTGAACCGGCGGGGCCCGCCCGCGCACCCGGATGGACTGTATGTCGGTGTCGCGGACATGACGCGCGATCCGCCCCACAACGGTGAGCTGCACCCGGACGGGGACGAGCTCATCTTTATTCTCTCCGGGCGAGTGTCCGTCACTATCGACTCCTCGCCAAATGATCGTCTCGAGCTGGGACCCGGTGAGGCGTGCATCATCCCGAAGGGGGAATGGCATCGGGTGCATCTCGAGGAACCCACTCGACTGCTGCACATCACGCCCGGCCCGAACGGGGATCATCGTCCGCTGCCGGCTCGCGCCACGGGCCGTGGCAGCGCGAG
>JASHYG010000116.1 GCA_030043215.1 Gammaproteobacteria bacterium | reverse complement strand
GAGCTCCCGGACGCCCCAGCCGCTCTTCTGCTGCAGGAGCTGCCATTCGTAGTCGTTCACGGCGACCCAGCTCGCCTGCCCGATGAACGCGCGCAGCTCTTCCGCGCCGAACGTCGGCAATTGCTGGCCCGGATCGAACATGAACGGGATCTTCCGCTCGGTGAACTCGCCGGCATGCTGGATCATGGCATCGCGCGCATCGGGCGCCACGATCCCGAGCGCGATCCCGTCGGCGTCCGTGACCTTGTTGCGAGCCGCGTGCTGCATCGCTCCCGGGTGGAACGCGGTGATCTGGTTGTTGTCCAGGTCCGTCGTGATGAACCCCTGCGCCGTGTGCTCGGAATCGACGACCTTGATGTAGTCGCGCGGCACGCCGTGCGCCCTCATCCACTCCGCATAGGGGGCGAAGTCGCGCCCGACGGTCGCCATGGGATAGCCGGCATCCCCGAGCAGCCGCAGGTTGTAGGCGATGTTGCCGGCACAGCCGCCGAACTCGCGCCGCAGCTGCGGGACCAGGAACGCCACATTCAGCATGTGGATCTTGTCGGGGAGGATGTGGTCCTTGAAGCGGCCCTCGAACCGCATGATGCTGTCGAACGCCACCGACCCGCAGATGAGCGCCCGCCGCTCCCGCGCCGCGGAGCCCGCACCCGGCGCGGGGCTCAAGCGCTCACCGTGAATTTCTCGTCGCCCTTGTCCAGCTCGAACGCGCCGTCGACCACGCCCCGCAGCCAGTGCGCCGTCGCCATGACGCCGCCGAACGCGTAGAAGTGCGGATGAGCGAGGTGCGTGGTGCCGCGCGACGCGGCGCCCTGAACCAGGCCGATCAGCATCTCATCGGGCGCCATCGCGAGTCCCGCAATCCGGCCCACGAGCCCGAGGCCCTTGCCGAGCTGGCCGAGCGAGGCGCCGATCCCGCACTGCACGGCGAACTTGATGAGCTTCGGCAGCGGCGTCGGCCCCGCGATGCCGATGTGGACGGGCAGGCGAATGCCGTGCTCGGCGAGCTCGCGGTCCCACGTGGCCACGGCGCCCGGATTGAAGCTGAACTGGGTGCAGATGTGCACCGCCGTCCCGGAGCGGTCGGCAAAGGCCTGCTTGGCCGAGAGGGCGCTCCACAGCACCTCCGGGCCCACGGCCGGGTGGCCCTCGGGGTGCCCCGCGACGCCCACCTTGCGGATGCCGCTCTCCGTGATCGCCCCGGAGGCGAGGATCTCGAGGGTGCTCGTGAACTCGCCCGCGGGAGGATTCCGGTCGCCGGCGACGAGCAGGACCTGATCGACGCCGGCATCGCGCAGCCGACCGAGCGCATCGCGCAGAACCCGCTCGCTCTCGATGCGTCGCGCGACGATGTGCGGCGAGGCGCCGAGGCCCGCGGCCTTGACCTTCGAGGCGACTCTCACCACGTCGTCCACGGTGGCCTTGGGCGTGTGCGCCACGTAGACGGTCGTTCCGGACGGCAGCACCCCCGCGAGCTCCGGCACGAGCCCCTCGTCATGAGGCGAGATCTCGGTGGAGGTGCCGCGCGCGAACTCGACGATGCGGCGCTTGAGGTCCGCCCCGCTCAAGGGGGTCGGGTCGCTCGCGCGCGCGTTGACATTTGCGTTCATAGGTTCAGCTGACTCGAGTCTGGCTTGAGCGTGGAATGAGACGTGGCGGCCCGCGCGAGCTCAAGCACGCCGGCGGGTAACGACGAACGTCTCGTCGTTGAACCACAGGCCGCCGTGCTGCTGCAGCACCTGCTGCGTCGCCTCGAGGTAGGCGCCATTTTGCACGACGGAGTCGAGCCGCTCATCCTCGATCTGATTGACGTAGATCGCGGCATTCCACGCCGCGAACAGCGTCGAGGTCCCGATCCGGTCGCCGATCTCCGAGGGGAGCGTGTGCATCTCGTAACGGAAGATCGCCTTGTCGTCCGGCAGGGCCGTGAGCGTGAAGTCGCGCGCATCCCGGCCGAGCTCCGCCTTGACCGCCGCCAGGAGCTGGTGGCGGTCCACCTGGAAGGGATTCTCCCCGGGCCAGAGCTTGCGGATGATCTCGAGCGCGGGATCCTTGCCGCACGACTGGATGGCGAGCAGCCGCCCGCCCGGCGAGAGGCTGTGGACGAGCGGCGCCAGCACCCGCTGCGCCTTGAATTCGGCGGACATGCGAGCGCGCCACGGCTGCGAGGCGACGATGAAGTCGTAGCTCTCGAAGATCCGGCCGGGCTTCGGGATCACGGAGTCCAGCAGGAACTTGTGATCCTCGCGATAGACGACCAGCACGGACGGCCGCAGGTAGACGGGATTGCCGCTCTTCGGGCTCGAGCGCGTCTGCCAGCCGTAGTCGAGGGTGGGGCCGAGCTCCTCGATCTGCTCCGCGTACTCGTGGGCGGAGCTCCCGGTGAGCCGCACCTCCTGCCAGTTGAGCGCGGCGGCGACGTGCGTGTCGCGGGGCATGAGGCGCGGGGCTTCCGCGTAATTGAGGTTCGTGACGACGAGCACCGTCGCGGGATGCTCCTGGAAGCGTCCGGGCATCTTCTCGAGCCCGAGCCGCACGTCCTCGAGACTGATCTCCTTCGCGACGACGGACATCGGCACCGTGGGGAATACGCGGTGCATGCCGCGCATGAGGCGCGAGAGCACCGTCGCATCCCCCATGCCGGCGTCGAAGACGCGCACGGCGGGAGGCGACGGCTTCACGTGCGCGAGCTCCTGGATGGCCCGGCGCGCGATGGCCGACTTCTCGTTGCAGGTGTTGATGAACGCGAGGTACTTCTGACGGTTGTCGTAGAAGCGAAACGGCGGAGAGTCGGGCGGTTGCCCGATGCTATCGCTCGACCTCAAGCTCGACACGGCGTGGTTCCTGGCGATGTTCATGACTCGCTCGACCCGCGGGTGGCTGCGGACGGTAGCCTCCACCCCCACAAGCCGCAAATCGTTTGTGGGAATAGGAGATATTAGCCCCGGATATGCCTCGGATAGGCTTCAGCCTGCCGCGGGCGTCCTCGGGGGCTGAGCCGCCGCCTCGGCGGCGAGGATCGCCACCCCCGCACGCGCAAGGTCCGTGAGGCCTGCGGCGCCCCGGCGATAATGCTCGAGCATCGCGAGCCGCATGCGCGGCTCCCAGTAGCGCCTGAGGTGGGTCGCGACATCCCGTGGGGCCCGCTCGGGGGGAGACTCGGTCGCGAAGAACGAGGCGATCTCGTTGGCCATCTTGACGAGATTGTCGACGTTCATGACTGGACGAGCCGGTGAGGATGGGCGTAGACGACGTGCCGCTCCCGGCGCGCAAAGGCGACGAGCGTGAGCCCGCTGCGCTCCGCGTAGCGGATGGCAAAGGACGTGGGAGCCGAGAGCGCCGCGAGGAAGCTGATGCCGACCGTCGCGGCCTTCTGGACCATCTCGTAGCTCGCCCGGCTGGTGACCAGCGCATAGCCCTTCTGGAAGTCCACGCGCGCACGGACGAGCGCGCCGATCAGCTTGTCGAGCGCGTTGTGGCGGCCCACGTCCTCGCGGACGCAGTGGATGCCCTGCCCGGGGATGACCCACGCCGCGCCGTGCACGCTTCCCGTGCTGGCGTTGAGCGGCTGCAGGGACTCGAGCTGCACGATCGCGGCATGCAGGTCCGAGATGCCGACCTGCGGGCCGGGTCCCACGTGGAAGCGGTCGCGGATGGCCTCGCCGACCGTCTCCGCTCCGCAGAGGCCGCAGCCCACGCGGCCCGTGAGATTGCGCCGGCGCCGCAGCAGCTCGGGAAAGCGCTCCCAGGCGATCGAGATGCGGACCTCGATGGACTCGGCCTCCGGCAGCACTTCGACGGAGCGGATCTCCTCGGCGCTCGCGAC
>JASHYG010000115.1 GCA_030043215.1 Gammaproteobacteria bacterium | reverse complement strand
CCAGTATGAACCAGGGGGTGAAATGGGCGGTACCGCGCCCGCTCATCTCCGCCTGCAGCGCCTCCGGCGCCACCCAGCGCCAGCCCGCGATCTCGTTCCGGTTGATCCTCAGGCGGCCGTCGTGGCAGCCGACGTAGACCGAGCACAGCTCGTGCTCCGCGCCCGCCGAGCCGTACTGCGCCTGGTACTGGAACTTGAAGAGAAACCGTAGCGGGCAGCGGATGCCGAGCTCCTCGTGAAGACGGCGCTGGGTCGCGATCTCCATGGGCTCGTTGCGCCGCGGGTGGCTGCAGCAGCTGTTCGACCAGTACAGCGGCCACAGGGGCTTGCTCCGCGCTCTCTGCTGCAGCAGCAGCTCCCCTGCCACGTTGAAGATGAGTAGGGAGAAAGCCCGGTGCAGCACGCCCTGTCCGGCATGGCACTGCGCCTTGTTCAGGTGACCGATCTCCCGGTCGCACTCGTCGACCAGTATCAGCGGCTCCGAATCCGCTGCAATATTGGCGCAGGCGTCGCCGAGGCCGGCCCGAACGTTATCCATCGAACGATATCTCCTCGGCTTGCCTCACACCTGCTGGGGCGGCAGGTGGACCGAACCGGCGCCTGATGCGCGAGTTGAGCACGTGTGTTGCAATGGGCGGGCCCATGATAACTGCGAGCCAAACGTCTGCGCCAGCACTTGACATCGCACCGTCGCGTGCCGCCAACACTTTGCAATGTAAGGCGCGGGTAAGCCCCCGACGGCAGGATGGCTAGCGAATGGAGACCGTTACGACGCATCTGTCATTGGCCTGGTGTGGTATGGCTGTCACAGCCGTGGCCATGAGTTACGCTATAGTGGCCGCGGCCACGGTGCTGATGTGGCGCCACAAGCAGGCCCGCCGCATCGGTGCGGGCGCGGATCTTGCGATGCCCGAGGTGACGGTCTTGAAGCCTCTCTGCGGCGCCGAGCCGCAGCTTTACGAGTCTCTGCGCTCGTTTTGCGACCAGGCCTATTCCCGTTTTCAGATCGTCTTCGGCGTGCGCGACCCCGACGATCCTGCCTTGAATGTCGTGCGCCGGCTACAGAGGGAATTTCCGGACCGTGAGCTCGACATTGCCATCGATGCCACCCAGCACGGCAGCAGCCTCAAGGTGAGCAACCTCGTCAACATGATGCGGCTCGCCCGCTACGATTGCCTCGTCGTGGCAGACAGCGACGTGCGCGTTCCCCGCGACTATCTCCTCGGGGTCGTCGCCCCGCTCGCGGACCCTCGCGTCGGCATCGTCACGTGTGCGTACCGCGGGCTCGCCCGGGGCAGCGCCTGGTCCCTGCTGCTCGCCGCGTTCATCAACGACTGGTTCATGCCATCGGTGTTGGTTGCGGCAGCGTTCGGCTCCCGTGCCTTTGCCTTCGGCGCGACCATCGCGCTCCGGCGCGCCACGCTCCGGGGAATCGGCGGCTTCGAGGCGATCGCCGATCAGCTCGCCGACGACTACCGGCTGGGCGAGCTCACGCGCAAGGTCGGCCTGCGGACCGTGCTCTCGGACGTGGTCGTCGAGACTTGCGTGGACGAGTCGAGCGCGCGCGACCTGATCCGGCACGAGCTGCGCTGGCTGCGTACCATTCGCGCGGTCCGGCCGGCCGGTTACGCCGCGTCGTTCGTCACCTTCGACTTGCCCCTGGCCGTGATCGGATACCTCGTCACGGGCGGCTCGCAGGCCGCACTGGCGATGCTCGCCATCACCGGTGCCGCGCGACTCCTGCTACACTTTAGCTCTCGCAAGCCGGATGCGGCTCTTTCGCAGCTGTGGGTGCTACCACTCAATGACTTGCTCGCCTTCGGGCTATGGTGCTGGGGGTTCGTCTCACGCCGCGTCCACTGGCGGCAGGCCTGCTACAGGGTCGCCCGGGACGGATCCGCGCAGCTGATCGCCTGAGCGGTATCGAGAGCCCCAGGGAACGAAGCCCACGATAACCCACGAGAGACCTTCAAGGTGAAGACGCTATTCCTGCATCCTCCCTCGTTCGACGGATTCGACGGCGGCGCCGGCTCGCGCTACCAGGCGAAGCGAGAGATTCGCTCCTTCTGGTATCCGACATGGCTCGCGCAGCCGGCGGCGCTCGTCCCCGGCAGCCGGCTGATCGATGCGCCCGCGGACGGACTCTCGCTGAGCGACATCACCCCCCTCGCGCGGGACTACGACCTCGTCGTGCTGCACACGAGCTCGCCCTCCTTCCCGACCGACGCGCACGTCGCGGAGCGGCTGAAGGAGGAGAACCCGCGCCTCATGGTCGGCATGGTCGGCGCCAAGGTGGCGGTGGACCCTCAAGGGTCGCTCGGGGCTTCCCGCGCGATCGACTTCGTCGCCCGCGAGGAGTTCGACTACACCTGCAAGGAGGTCGCCGAAGGCCGCCCGCTCGATACGATCCTCGGTTTGAGCTATCGCACGCCCGACGGCCGCATTCGCCACAACGACGCCCGCCCGATGATCGCCGACATGGACGCGCTGCCCTGGGTCTCACCCATCTACCAGCGCGATCTCAAGATCGAGAATTACTTCATCGGCTATCTCCAGCACCCCTACGTGTCGTTCTATACGGGCCGGGGCTGCCGCTCGAAGTGCACGTTCTGCCTGTGGCCGCAGACGGTCGGCGGCCACCGCTACCGCGTCCGCAGTCCG
Source organism: Gammaproteobacteria bacterium (assembly GCA_030043215.1). Classification (GTDB taxonomy): domain Bacteria; phylum Pseudomonadota; class Gammaproteobacteria; order Steroidobacterales; family Steroidobacteraceae; genus JASHUC01. The sequence continues at coordinate 3,251 of JASHYG010000115.1, read as the reverse complement.
GCGAGCGTCATCGAGGAGGTGCGCTGGATCAAGGAGAACATGCCTCAGGTGAAGGAGATCTTCTTCGACGACGACACGTTCACGGACTTCAAGCCGCGAGTGGAGGAGATCGCCCGCGGCCTCGGCAAGCTCGGCGTCACCTGGTCGTGCAACGCCAAGGCGAACGTGCCCTACGAGACGCTGAGGATCATGAAGGACAACGGCCTGCGGCTGCTGCTCGTCGGCTACGAGTCGGGCAACGATCAGATCCTGCACAACATCCGCAAGGGGCTGCGCACCGACATCGCGCGCCGCTTCACGAGCGACTGCCGCAAGCTCGGCGTCACCATTCACGGTACGTTCATCCTCGGCCTGCCGGGCGAGACGGCGGAGACGATCCGCGAGACGATCCGGTTCGCGGTGGAGATCAATCCGCACACGATCCAGGTCTCTCTCGCGGCGCCCTATCCGGGCACCCAGCTCTACCGCGAGGCGGTGCAGAACGGCTGGCTCGAGGAGAACGCGAGCCTGAACCTCGTCAACGAGCAGGGCGTGCAGCTCGCGCCCATCAGCTACCCCCACCTCCCCACGACGGAGATCTATCACGCGGTGGAGACGTTCTACCGCCGCTTCTACTTCCGGCCGCGCAAGATCATCGAGCTCACCGCCGAGATGATGGGAAGCTGGAACATGACCAAGCGCCGCTTGCGCGAGGGCGTGGAGTTCTTCCGCTTCCTGCACGCGCGCGAGGCCTGACGCGGCGCGGTCCCCGATCTTACGGCCGCGCAGCGCCGGCGCGCGGCCGCGAGCGAGCGGCATGCAAAGATTTCTGGTCGTGACGGCCGACGACTTCGGGCTGCATCAGGCCGTCAACGAGGCCGTCGAGCAGGCCGCGCGCGCCGGAACGCTCACCGCTGCGAGTCTGATGGTCGCGGCGCCCGCGGCGGCGGATGCCGTGCGGCGCGCACGGGCGCTGCCGCAGCTCAACGTCGGCCTGCATCTCACCCTCGCCGACGGCCGCGCGCAGCTCCCGCCCGATGAGATCCCCCGGCTCGTCGACCCGAGCGGCCGATTCGGCAACCGTCTCGTCCTCGACGGGTGGCGCTACTTCGCTCTTCCCGCGGTGCGCCGGCAGCTGCGCGCGGAGATTCGCGCCCAGTTTGCAGCCTTCGCGCGCACCGGCCTCGCGCTGGACCACGTGAACGCCCACAAGCACCTGCACCTGCACCCGACCGTGCTCGCGATGCTGCTCGAGATCGGCGCCGAATTTGGCATGCCCGCCGTGCGGGTTCCGGCGGAGCCCCCGCGGCTCGCGAGGCGCGTCTCGGGGAACGCCGGCCTGGGCGCGCGTTTCGGTGCCCTCGGCCTCGCCCCCTGGCTCTTCCTCATGAGACGCCGCCTGCGGGCCGCCGGGGTCGCGCATAACGACCACGTCTTCGGCATCGCCGCGAGCGGATCGATGGTCGAGTCGAGGCTGCTCGCGCTCCTCGCGGACCTGCCGCCAGGCGCCACCGAGATTTACCTCCACCCCGCCACTCGCTCGGGCGAGGCGATCGCGCCCTCGATGCGAGGATATCGGCACACCGATGAGCTCGCCGGGCTGCTGTCGCCCCGTGTACGAGACGCACTCGCCGCAACGGGCGCGGCTCGCGGCGGATTCCGCGACCTCGCCGCGGCCGCCTGGCGCGGCAGGAGCAGGGATCCATGAGGCTCGCGGCTCGCGTCGCTCTCGCCATCGGCCTCGCCGTGATGATCGTGCTGGTCGTGCGCGAGGGTGGCCCGCCGATCCTCACGCTGCTCTCGCACGCCGGCTGGGTGCTGCTGCTGCTCGTGCCGCTGCACGCCTTCCCGCTCGTGCTCGACGTGCTCGGATGGCGCACGCTCATCGAGCGGCTCGCACGCAGCCCGAGCGTCGGGAAGCTCTTCTGGATCGCGACCGTGCGCGAGGCGATCAACCGGCTGCTCCCGGTCGCCAACATCGGAGGGGAGATCATCGGGATCCGCCTCCTCGCCGCCGGCGGGGTCGAGGGGACCCGCGCGGCCGCCAGCGTCGTCATCGAGGTGCTGCTCACGCTCGTCAGCCAGTACCTCTTCGTCACGCTCGGCATCGTCCTCACGCTGAGGTTCCTGCAGGGCTTCGAGCCGCTCGGCGGCCTGCTACTCGGGCTCGGTGTGGCGCTGCTGCTCATCGCGCTCATGTTCGCGCTGCTGCGCTACGGCTCGGTGTTCCAGCGGCTCGAGGGGCTCGTCCAGCGCATGATCGGGATGTCGCGTGCGGCGCTGCCGACCGCCTGGGTGCCCGCAGCAGATCCGATTCCCGCAGGCGCATCGCAGCAGCTCGACGCCGTCATCCGCGAGCTGTGCGCAGCTCGCACGCGCCTCGCGGCCACCGTCGCCTGGCAGCTGAGCGGACTCGTTGCGGGGTCGCTCGAGACCTGGCTCGCGCTGCGCTGGCTCGGCTCTCCGGTCGGTTTCAGCGCCGCCGTCGCGCTCGAGAGCCTCACGCAGGCGCTGCGCCAGTTCATATTCGTCGTTCCCGCCGGGCTCGGGGTTCAGGAGGCCGGCCTGATCGGGTTCGGAAGCCTGCTCGGCCTGCCGGCCGATGTCGCGGTCACGCTGTCGCTCGTGAAGCGGATGCGCGAGATTGCCTTCGGCGTGCCCGCGCTCGCGAGCTGGCAGTGGGTGGAGGGATGGCGTGGACTGCCGAGAAAGACTTGAGAGAAGATAATCGTCACCATGCACGCCGCCACCGAGACCTTCGAGATCGGGTCCACCGAGCACCGCAGCGCCCTCGCTCGATTCTTCCTCGATACCCATGTCCATTACGTCCCGGAGTCCATTCGCTGGCCGCAGCTCACGGGCGATGCGCTGCTCAGGCTCACCGGCCTGCCCTTCTGGCAGGAGGCGGTCTCCACGGAGCACGTCACGTCCCACACAGTCGTCGCCGCCGCCGCGCTCGAGCCGGATCCGGAGATTCGCAAGGCGATCGAGCTGCAGGGCTTCGAGGAGCAGCGGCACGCACGGCTGCTCGCGCAGCTCACTGCGCACTATCGCATCCCGATCGATGAGCCGGCCCCCTTCGAGCCGCACTCGCTCGAGCACGACTTCCTCTTCGCGGGATTCGGGGAGTGCTTCGATTCGTTCTTCGCCTTCGGCCTGTTCGCGATCGCGCGCGAGTCCGGCTACTTCGCCTCCGAGCTCACCGCGATCTTCGAGCCCGTCGTTCAGGAGGAGGCGCGCCACATCCTGTTCTTCGTCAACTGGGTGAAGTA
>JASHYG010000114.1 GCA_030043215.1 Gammaproteobacteria bacterium | reverse complement strand
TCGAGACGGCCCTCGAGCGCATGCATCGCGTGCTGGCCGTTGGACCCGCCGTCGCCAAGACGGCGTAGGGCCGTCCGCGAGGGCCGCGAGCGGGGCGGCGATGGACTGGGGACTTCTCGCCGACGCCGTCGTCCTGGCGCATCTCGCCTTCGTCGTCTTTGTCGTGGCCGGGGCCTTTCTCGCCTGGCACTACCCACGCGCGCTCTTCGCACACGTGCCCGCGCTGCTCTGGGGCCTCTGGATCGAGATGAGCGGCACGATCTGCCCACTCACCCCGCTCGAGAATCACCTCCGCACACTCGCGGGCGAGGCGGGCTATTCCGGCGGCTTCATCGAGCACTACGTCATCCCCGTGCTCTACCCTCTCGGCCTGACGCGCCACGTCCAGTGGGTGCTCGCGGCTGTGTTGATCGCGCTCAACGTCGTGGCGTACGGCGGGCTCCTCGCGCGCGCCCGCAAATCGGCGCGCGCCCGGAAATTACCGCGCGCTGGATCCCGTCGCATCTGAGCCGCCATTGCTTGACGGGGCGTGGAGCCGTCCGCACAATTCGCCGCTCCTTTCCAGAGCCCGTTCCCCGGTAGCTCAGCGGTAGAGCGTCGGACTGTTAATCCGTTGGTCGTTGGTTCGATTCCAACCCGGGGAGCCAACTAATCTAGTAAAAACAAGTACCTGTGGGGACCTCCGGTCGCAGCCCCCCGAGATCACCCTGGCCATTCTGGTGGAGTACCGCGGCAAGCTCTCCCGCGAGCCCTACACTCGCGCCAAGCCTGACTCCAAGCGGTCGATCATCGAAGGTGAGGCACCGCGCTACACCCGCACGGGCAGCACCGTCAATCGCTTCCTCGCCTATCTGTCGCACGTGCTCACCGTCGCGCGGCGCGAGTGGCATTGGATCTGATCCACCACTCCGACCACGGTTGCCAGCCCGGGTTCAACTGGTGGTCGCAAGCGCGTGCTCGTGGTCCTGTTCGTGCCCAGCGTGGAGCGCGACGGGTCAACGGCCGTTGATCAATCCCGGCGGGTAGACGCGTCGCTAGAGATGTTCGGCCGCGTGTTCGGCGGCGCGACGGCCTATCCTAAGGCCAAGGGCATCTGGCGGGACGACGAACGTGGTGGCGCGCTCATCAAGGACGAGGCGGTTGTGGTGCATTGCTACACAACCCCGCCTGCTATCGAGGATGATTCCAATCTCGCTGAGCTCAGAAGTTTCTGTCGCAAGATGGGTCGCGAAGCGCGACAAGGTGAGATCGGCCTGGTGATCGGCGATGAATATTTCGCCATCCGTGACTTCGGAGAGGGTTAGATGAGGAACAGGCAACTTAACATGGATAAGATCGCCAAGGGTCTCGGCGTAGAGCGTCGAGGCAGGGTGAGCGCGGGTGGTGGCTATTTCGGAGCGATGCAGCTGGCGGCGCTCTTGATCGAGAGGACAACCGAACAGCTCAGTGAAGGCGACGCGGAACGACTCGTGCGCTCGAAGCGACGAGCGAGCGAGTGACGACCCCGATTGGAACCGCTCGAGGTTGCTCAGCGGGAGGAGCCCGTCACGCGTGCCGCTGTCACCGACACCGCCAGCCGCGTGCAAAGCTTGAAGCTCAGGTTCTAGTCGAACAGCGGCTTCATGCCGCGGTCAGAACACGTCTTTCACGGTCCGCGGCGTACGCGAGACACGCGCGGATATCCTCCTCCGTCAGCTCAGGATAGCCGCTGAGGATTTCCTCGTGGGTCATGCCGGCTGCCAGCCACCCGAGCACGTCTGCCACGGAGATGCGCATCCCGCGTATGCAGGGTCGCCCGCCGCGCTTACCGGCCTCCAGAGTAATGTGATTCCGCCATGACATGACGTTCAGAATACGCCCTGATGCTTGCGAGAACAGATTTGGAGTGGCCACCGAAGCGACAAGGACGTCGGACGCGAATCCGCCTCACTCCCTGGATGCTCACCCGCGCCGGTTTTGCGGTGGATGGCCCGAGCAAGGTCCCGCCAGTAACCCCGCGGGTCTGGATGTGGGCACGGTTCCTGCGGCCCACTGAGGCCCGCACCGCTCACGAGCTTTCGCCGGACCGGGCCTCGCGCTTTGACCGCGCGTCGGAAGTAGACCGATCGGATTACGGGGAGATCGACGTGGGTGACCGCGTCTCTCCGATCTCAGCGCGGTGCACCGCCCGCACAGCCCGGACAGCTTGGCTGGCCGCAGGGGGTAGGCGCGAGTACTATCGCCCGCAGGCTGCGCCTTGTGCGGAACAAGAAGCAAGCAAGAACGCAAGGACGGGAAGGCGTGAGATGAAAATGCCGTGGATAGCTGCAACGCTTGCCGTTGCGGCGCTACTGTGCGCTCGGCCCGCGGCCGCACGGATCGAAATTGTCTCGGTGACGGGCGGGCGCGTGGAAGGCGTCACGGCCAACGGTGTCACCTCATTCAAGGGCATCCCGTTCGCGGCGCCGCCGGTGGGCGCGTTGCGCTGGCGAGCCCCGCAGGCGGTCGTCCCCTGGCACGGCATCCGCAAGGCCGACCACTTCGCTCCGGGCTGCATGCAGCCGCCCAATGCCGTCCCGATATTCGGTGAGCCGCCGGCCATGAGCGAGGATTGCCTGTACCTCAATGTGTGGACGCCGGTGAAATCCGCCGATGCGCGGCTCCCGGTGATGGTCTGGATCTATGGCGGAGCCTTCCGCGAGGGGATGACGAGCCAGCCCGTCTACGATGGGACGCACCTCGCTCGGAAGGGCGTCGTTGTTGTCAGCCTCCCGTACCGCGTCGGCGTGTTCGGCTTTCTCGCCGATCCCGAGCTCAGCGCCGAGTCGCCCCATCACGCTTCGGGAAACCAGGGCCTGCTCGACATGATCGCCGGGTTGAAATGGGTGCGGCGAAACATCGCACAGTTCGGCGGAGACCCCTCGCGAGTCACGATCTTTGGAGAGTCCGCCGGGGCAATTTCCGTGGGTGCGATCGCTCAGTCGCCGCTCGCGAAGGGCCTCTTCCAGCGCGCGATCGCGGAGAGTGGAAGCGCCCTCGAAAACCTCCTGGAGCAATTCGTACCATTACGACAGGCGCAGCGGTACGGCCAGCGATTTCTCGC
>JASHYG010000008.1 GCA_030043215.1 Gammaproteobacteria bacterium | reverse complement strand
CTTCTTCGCGCCCGCGCTCTGCAACATGACCATGGCGCTCATCACCTGGCCGTAGCTGATGCGATAGTCGGCCTTCAGCAGCACGGGGCGGTCGGGGTCCCGCTGCAAGGCCGCGGCGACCCGCGCTTGCGCTGTCGCCTCATCGAGGGCTTCCTTGGAGGTGGAGGGATCATTCAAGTAGAGCCGCCCCTCGCTGTCGATGGACAGCACGAGCGGATGCGCGTTCTTCGTGAGATCCGAATCGAGCGGGCGAGCCGGAGCGGAGGGCAGCTGCACCTTCACGCCCTCCTGCAGCAGAGGCGCCGTCACCATGAAGATGATGAGCAGCACCAGCATCACATCGATGTATGGGACGACGTTGATCTCGCCCATCAGGCGCCGTCCGCGCGAGAGCTGTGCCATGGTCAGTGCGCCCCTCCGGTGAGCACGGCGCCGTGCGCCGCCGCCGCGCCGCCCACGGCCGGCCGATCGGGTCCTCGCGCCGCATGCCGCTGCAGGATGGAGGAGAACTCCTCCGTGAAGGCGTCGTAGCGCATCTCGAGCCGCCCGACCTGATCGGCATAGCGGTTGAAGGCGATGACGGCCGGAATGGCGGCAAACAGTCCGAACGCGGTGGCGATCAGAGCCTCGGAGATGCCCGGCGCGACCATCGAGAGCGTCGCCTGCTGCACATTTCCGAGCGATGCGAACGCGCTCATGATGCCCCACACGGTGCCGAAGAGGCCGACGTAGGGGCTGATCGAGCCGACCGTCGCGAGGGTGGCGAGGCTATACTCCAGGCGGTCGATCTCCTTCAGCTGCGCGACGCGCATGGCGCGCCGCGCGCCGTCGAGGAGCTGGTCGGTCGGCACCGAGCCCTGCTGCCTCAGGCGCGCGAACTCGCGGAAGCCGAACTCGAAGATGCTCGCCATGCCCGTTGCGCCGCCGCGCGACTCGATGCCGCGATAGAGCTGGGAGAGATCCCCTCCCGACCAGAAGCTCTGCTCAAAACGATCGGCTTCCTGGCGCGCCCGGCGCGTCACCATGCGCTTCTGGAAGATGATCGCCCACGAGGTGATCGAGGCGAAGGCGAGCACGGCGAGGACGGCCTGCACCGGCACGCTCGCCTCGAAGACCAGACGGATGACCGATAAATCTTGCGGCATGTCAGGTCCGCTCCTCACGCTGTCAGGACGTCGACCATGAAATCCGGCAATCGTTGCGGCCGCATCGTGCGCGCGTCGACGCACGCGACTCCCACCGTCGCCGTGGCGAGGAGCTCGCCAGTCTCGGGAGCGGCCTCGCTCGGTGGCGCACCCGATTCGGTCGCCGCGCGGCGATAGATCCGCTGCTCGAACGACAGCGAGGCGCCGCCCGTGCGCGCCGGCTCGCAGGTGACCAGCAGCTCGTCGTCCAGCCGGGCCGGCCTGCGGTAGTGGATCTCGACGCTCGTCACGGTGAAGACGATGCCCCGCTCCTCGGCGAGCGCCAGCTGCGAGACGCCCTGCGCGCGCAGCCACTCGGTACGCGCCCGCTCCAGGAACTTGAGGTAGTTGGCGTAGTACACCACCCCGCCGCCGTCCGTATCCTCCCAGTAAACGCGCGCGGCCCAGCAAAAGCTCACTTCTTCGGCTCCAGCGGCAGCGGCATCGATCCTGCGTCCTCGGGCGGCTTGCGTCGGAAATGCGCGTAGGTCCTGCTCGTCACCGTTCGGCCGCGCGCCGTGCGCATGAGAAAGCCCTGCTGCATGAGAAACGGCTCGATCACATCCTCGAGCGTGCCGCGATCCTCCCCCACTGCCGCGGCGATGCTCTCGATGCCGACGGGGCCGCCCCCGAACTTGTCCATGATGGTGAGGAGCAGCTTCTGGTCAAGCGTGTCGAAACCCTCCGGGTCCACCTCGAGCATGTCGAGGGCCTCCTCGGCCACGCGCTCGTCGATGCGCCCGTCGGCGCGCACCTGCGCATAGTCGCGCACCCTCCGGAGCAGGCGGTTCACGATGCGCGGCGTGCCCCGGGAGCGCTGCGCGATGGCCCGCGCGCCGCCGGCATCCACGTCGACATCAAGTATACCCGCCGAGCGCCGCACGATCTTTTCCAGGTCCTCGATCCCGTAGAACTCGAGACGCTGCACGATGCCGAACCTGTCGCGCAGCGGCGACGAGAGCAGCCCCGCGCGCGTCGTCGCGCCGATGAGCGTGAACGGCGGCAGGCTGAGCTTGATGGACCGCGCCGAGGGTCCCTCGCCGACCATGAGGTCGAGTTGGTAGTCCTCCATCGCCGGATACAGCACTTCCTCGACGACGGGGCTCAGGCGGTGGATCTCATCGATGAACAGCACGTCGAGCGGCTGCAGATTGGTCAGCGTCGATGCGAGGTCGCGCGGACGCTCGAGCACCGGGCCCGACGTCTGCCGGAGATTGACGCCGAGTTCGGCCGCGATGATGTGGGCCAGCGTGGTCTTGCCGAGGCCCGGCGGCCCGAAGACCAGGACGTGGTCGAGCGCCTCGCCGCGCTGGCGCGCCGCGCTCACGAAGATGTCGAGCTGCTTCTTCACCTGCGCCTGCCCCATGTACTCGTCCAGGCGGCGCGGGCGAATGGCTCGCTCGACGGCCTCGTCTTCCGGACCGGCTTCGGGGCTCACGGTTCTCTCGGGCTCCAAGCGCTTCCCCCTCAGTCCCGCGCGGAGTCCTGCAGGGCCCGGCGGATCAGCTCCTCGGTCGAGTGTGTACCGGGGCCGGCGGCTTTCAGCAAGCGGGTCGCCTCCGCGGGCTTGTAGCCGAGCGCCACCAGGGCACCGAACGCCTCGCCCTCCGGACTCGCCGGCGCGAGGCTCGATGTGCCCGCCGTCCCGATTCCATCGGCTGCCCCGAGCCGGTCGCGCATCTCGACGATCAGCCGCTCCGCCGTCTTGCGGCCGATGCCGGGCACGCGGGTGAGCGCCGCGGCATCCTCGCCCCGGATGCAGCGCGCGAAGGCCTCGACGGTGAGGCCCGAGAGCAGCGCGAGCGCGATCTTCGGCCCGACGCCCGAGACCTTGAGGAGGCTGCGGAACAGCCACCGCTCCTCCTCGGACCCGAACCCGTAGAGCACATGAGCGTCCTCGCGCACGACGAGGTGC
>JASHYG010000113.1 GCA_030043215.1 Gammaproteobacteria bacterium | reverse complement strand
CTTCTCGGGTCGTCCCAGTCGGCGGGCGACTCCATCTTTCACCACGCCATTCAATCCTGGTATCTCACGGGGACGAGGGAGATGAATGGTTGGAGTCCGCCCATCGACGGGGCGTTCCACAGCCCCGTCGGCGACGTCGCTGATGAGCTCGATGTGGAAATCGACGCGTCCGTGCCACCGTCTCTTGGCGGCGGTGTGCAGGTCGACCCAACCTACGGCAAAGGATTTGCCGAGGGTTCCGCCGGTAGCTACGTCACGAAAGGCCTCACGAGCGAGTTCCTCCACGTGCTCGTCATCGTGGACACCCGGGAAGTAGCCGGCGACTCGCTGCGGTCGATTTCCGATTACATCGCGATGCTCACGCTCACACGGATGAGCTCAAGCTCGCTCGATGGCTGTAACGAGCTGCCGAGCATCATCGACCTACTCTCATCCGGCTGCGAAGAGAGGGAGAAGCCTCAGGCGCTCACCGACGCCGACACCGCCTACCTCAAAGCGCTTTATTCCTCGGACCTTGAGATGAACCTCAACATCGAGCTGGGCGACATGCGCGATCGAATGGTGAAGGTGATCATGGGCCGGTAGACGGGGCGAGCCGGCGCGAGTACGACGCCGTGAGCGGGACGCTCACGCCGTGACGGCGCCTGCTTCCTCGAGAACCTTCTTGAGCTCGCCGCTCCGGTACATCTCGAGCGCGATGTCACAGCCCCCCAGGAGCTCCCCGTTCACGTAGAGCTGCGGATAGGTGGGCCAGTTGGAGTAATGCTTGAGCGCCTCGCGCAGCTCGGGGTCCTCGAAAATGTCGACGGTCTTGAACTGCGCCCCGCACGCGCGCAGAGCCGCGACGGCCTGGGCCGAGAAGCCGCACTGCGGGAAGTCCGGCGTGCCCTTCATGAAGAGCACCACGGGCCCCGACGCGAGCTGGGCCTTGATACGATCCTCGACGTCCATCTGTGTCCTCCTCCGCCGGTCCGGCGCCGACGTTGAATTATGGGGGGGCCTGGCCTATTCTTCAAACTCGGCAACGCTTCCGCTCGAGCTTGGGCGCTGCAGCGCTCGCGGGGCGGGTGGAGCACTGACATGGACACCTCCAGCCGTTTTCACGTTCCTCCGGATATCAACCTGCAGGTCTCCGCGGCGCTGCGGGAGGATGTCGGCAGCGGGGATGTGACGGCGAGCCTGGTCCCGGAGGCAGAGCTCGTCCGGGGCGAGGTCGTTACTCGCGAGGACGCCGTTCTCTGCGGCGCGCCCTGGGTCGTCGAGACGTTCCGCCAGCTCGATCCGCGGATCGCGCTCACCTGGCTGGCCGAGGACGGCAAGCGAATCCGGGCCGGCGAGACTGTGCTGCGCGTGGAAGGCCCTGCGCGCCCCGTCCTCACGGGCGAGCGCACGGCGCTCAACTTCCTGCAGCTGCTCTCCGGCGTGGCGACGGCCGCGCGGCGCTTCGTGGACGCCGTCGCGGGCACCGGCTGCACGATCCTCGACACCCGCAAGACTCTTCCCGGCCTGCGCACGGCTCAGAAGTACGCCGTGCGCTGCGGCGGCGCCCGCAACCATCGCATGGGCCTCCACGACATGATTCTCGTGAAAGAGAACCACATCGCGGCGGCCGGCTCGCTCTCCGCGGCCGTCGCCGCGGCCCGGCGGCTCGGCGGCTCGATGAGAGTCGAGGTCGAGGTGGAGTCGTTGAGCGAGCTCGAGGAGGCGCTCACGGCGGGGCCCGACATCGTCCTGCTCGATGACTTCGGCCTCGCGGACATGCGCACCGCCGTGACGCGCGTGCACGAGTCGCGCTTGCCGATCGAGCTCGAGGCCTCCGGCAGCGTCACCCTCGAGACGGTGCGCGCCATCGCCGAGACCGGAGTGCACTACATCTCCGTCGGCGGCCTGACCAAACACGTGCGCGCCGTGGATCTCTCGATGCGCCTCGACTTCTCGCCCGCTACGCGACGGCCGACTTGAGCACCCGCTGCGGCTGCGCCACGCCGTAGCCTTGCGCGTAGTCGACGCCGAGGCTCGTCAGCATCTGGATGATCTCGGCGTTCTCGGCGAACTCGGCGACGGTTTGCTTGCCGGTCAGGTGCCCGATCTCGTTGATGGAGCGCACCATCTCCCGGTCGATGGGATCGCGCAGAATCTCGCGCACGAAGCTGCCGTCGATCTTGAGGAAGTCCACGGGGAAGTGCTTCAAGTACCCGAACGAGGACAGCCCCCGGCCGAAGTCGTCGAGCGCGAACTTGCAGCCGAGCTCCTTCAAGGCCTGGATGAAGCGGTTCGCCTGCGAGAAGGAGGCGACGGCGGCGGTCTCCGTGATCTCGAAGCAGATCTTCGAGGCATCGAGCCCGCTGCGGTGGAACTGGTCGATGACGAACGGCAGGAACTTGTCGTCCCCGAGGCTCTGGCCCGAGAGGTTGATCGAGCAGAGCTTGAGCCGCTCGCGCTCGTCCGCCTCGGAGACGAGCCAGCGGAACGCGTTCTCGATGACCCAGCGGTCGATCGCCGGCGTGATCGCGTAGCGCTCCGCCGCCGCGATGAAGCTCTCAGGGGAGACGATGCGCCCGCCCTCATCGCGCAGGCGCAGGAGCAGCTCGTAGTGCGCCCCCGGCTCGATGCGCTGCAGCGGCTGGATCTGCATGCGGTAGAGCTCGAAGCGGTCCTCCTCGAGCGCGGCGTTGATGCGGGCGGCCCACTGCATCTCCCGGCGGCGCCGCATGAGCTCGACGTCGTTCTCCGCAAAGCTATGGACGCGGTTGCGCCCCGCTTCCTTGGCCGCGGCGCAAGCGCTGTCCGCCGCCGAGAGAATCGAGGCGACGTCCTCGTTGTCCGCCGAGATCGGGACGACTCCGACGCTCGCGCCGAGGCGAAACACGCGGTCCTCCCAGGTGAAGCGGAAGTTGCGCACGGCCTCGCGGAGCAGCTCCGCGAGGCGCAGAGCCTCATCGAGCGAGCAGCTCTCGAGGAGGATCCCGAACTCATCCCCGCCGAGCCTCGAGAGCGTATCGCGCCAGCGGACCTTGCTCTTGAGGAGCGCGCCGACCTGCCCGAGGAGCGCATCGCCCGCGCTGTGCCCACAAGTGTCGTTGATGATCTTGAACTGGTCGATGTCGAGATAGCACAGCGCGTAGGACCCCTCGCGCGCCTTGGCGCTCTTCAAGGCCCGCTCGATGCGGCTCTCGAGCTCGCGCCGGTTGACGAGCCCGGTCAGCAGGTCGTGGCTCGCGTGGTAGGAGAGCCGGCGGTTGAGCTCGCGCGACTCGCTCACGTCGTGGAAGACGAGCACGCCGCCGCCCACGTGCCCCTGTCCGTCGCGAATGGGAGCGGCCGTCGCATCCACGTAGAGCTCGTTGCCGTCGCGGCGGATGAGCAGCATCGGGCGCACCGACTTGATGGGCCGGACGCGGCGGATGCAGACCGAGAGCGGATTCTCGAGCGGCTCGCAGGTCTCCTCGTGGAAGGCGCGGAAGATCTCCTCGACCGGCCGGCCCATCGCATCCTCGAGGCGCCACCCGGTGAGCTCCGCGGCGACCGGATTGATATAGTCGATCACCGAGCCCGCATCGGTCGTGATCACGCCGTCTCCGATCGATTGCAGCGTGATCTGCGCGCTCTCCTTCTCGCGGAACAGCGCTTCCTCGTAGATCTTGCGCTCCGTGATGTCGAGCTCCACCCCGACGAGACGCAGCAGGCGCCCATGGGCGTCCACACGGGCTTGGGCGCGGCTCTGTACCCAGCGCCACTCGCCGCTGCGGTGGCGCATGCGGTGCACACTCTCGAAGATCGGGGTCTTGCCCGCAACGTGATCGCGGATCGCCGCCTGCACGCGCGTCAAGTCGTCGGGATGCACCAGGTTGCGCCAGTCGGGCGAATCGCGCAGCTCCTCCTCGCCGTAGCCGAGCATGGCCTTCCAGCGCGGGGAGAAGTAGACCTCGTTGCGCTCCACGTCGAGGTCCCACAAGCCGTCGTTGGCGACCGCCTGCGAGCGGCTCACGCGCTCCTCGAGCCTCTTGAGCCGGTGTCCGAGCCGCAGCCGCTCGAGACCCGTGCCGAGGCTGGTTCCGAGGAGCTTCAGCAGCAGCTGCAGGCTCACGTCCCAGGGTCCGCGCGGCTGGACGCGAGCGAGCGCGAGAATGCCGGCCGGCTCGCTCTCGCGGCCGAAGGCGACGAACAGAATCGAGCCGAGCTGCAGCTCGGAGCAGCGCCGGGCCTCGGCGAGCTGGTCGTGGCGGGGCGCGGCGGTGTCGCGCAGCTCCGAGAGCTTGAGGTGCCCCAGGCGCGATGCGAGCCAGGGATAGCTCGAGATGGGCTCTCCCTGCAGGCCTTCGGGCTGGCAGGGGGCGAATCCGCGGCGCGCGACCTGGATCTCCCCGAAGCGCCGGTCGGGGCCGATCAGCGCCATGAACGCGCAGTCGCTCGCCGTGAGCTCCGCAAAGGCCTCGAGGCTGCGGCGGATGCACTCATCCGCGGAATCCCGATCGAGATTCTGCAGGTCCACCGCGATCTTGGTGCATTCGACATCGATTCCGAGGACCGCCGGCGTCGATCGTGCCCACTCCTCAGGGGAGACGACGTCGGAAGCCATAAGCTCCGCTGGTGTTTCCGGCGGCAAGCTCGCCATCGCGGGTTATCCCCTCCCTCCGTAAACCAAGACGGTCAAGTCTTACAGAGCCCGGCAACGCCCGCGGCGACGTGCGTCATGGGCTCCACGGACCTTACCCGAGCGATTCTCGCATACTAAATCAGGAATACAAGCTAACATGCTGTTCATGCTGGATTTTGCATCAGCGCGGCCCGCGCGACCCCGTACAGTCGCTTGAGCTCGAGCTCCATCTCACCCTGCAGCCTCTCGAGGCCGGCGGGATCGGTTACCCGCGGAACGAACCGCGGCGGCCCGATTGCGATGGCGATTCGCGAGAGGGGGAAGGGGATCACGAACTTGTCCCACTTGACGAGCCAGGCGCGCGAGGCGGCATAGGCCATCGGCAGCATCGGGCGTCCCGACATCTGCGCGAGCAGGATGGCGCCGGGCTTGAACTTGAAGCGGGGGCCGCGCGGTCCATCGGGCGTGATGACCGGCGAGACGTTCTCCTTGACGAGCGCGTGATAGTAGTCCCGCAGAGCCCGGGCCCCTGTATGCGTCGAGGAGCCGCGGATGACGGCGGCACCGATCCGCCTCACCATCATCGCGCCGAGCTCGCCGTCCACGGAAGGGCTCACGAGCCACCCGACCGTGAGCCCCCGCGAGCGCTGCTCGAGCAGGAGCTTCCCGCAGTACAGCTGGTGCTGGTGCCAATAGCAGGGTATGAGGGAGGAATCGCGGGCGAGCGCCTCATCGAGGTGGTGGGCGCCCTCGACTCGCACCACGCGGCACGCGAGCCACCAACCGCGGATCGTCGCGATGGCGAGCGGAACAGCCATGCGATAGAGGATCCGCCGGGCCGCCGTCATGCGGCGGCCGGAGCGCGTGCTCTTACGATACAGCGTGTTGCGCAGCCCGCCGTCGGGGCCGTGATCGCTCATGCGGCGCGCCGCGCGGCGCGGCAGGACACGAGAACAAAGCGGTTCCGGTAAGATGCCCCCATTCCCTCATCATCCACGTGCTGCATGACCGCGACCGAGCCGGCTTCCCGTGAGCCGCCCGAGGCCGAGACCCCGTTCGACATCGGCTCCACCGAGGATTCGCTGGAGCGGATGTCCGAGCTCTACGCCCGCCTCGGCGACATTTACCGGGTCTACGCCCCCGGCCGCAAGTCCTACACCTACGTCGTCAATCATCCCGACGACGTGAAGCGCGTGCTCGTCGCCAACCACCGCAACTATACCAAGGGAATCGGCCTCGACCGCGTCAAGATCCTCCTCGGCAACGGCATCATGACGAGCGAGGGCGAGCTGTGGCGGCGCCAGCGGTACATGATGCAGCCGCTGTTCCACCGGCGCGTGATCACCGAGTTCGCGCGCGTCATCGCCGAGGCGAACGACCGCTTCATCGAGCGCTGGGAGGCCCTGTGCCGGCGCGGCGAGCGGGTGAACGTCACCGACGAGATGAGCGAGCTCACGCTCGACGTGGTGCTGCGCTCGATCTTCGGCAGCGACCTCGAGCGGCTCTCGCGGGAGCTCGGCGGCAATCCCTTCGAGGTCGTCACCCGCGAGCAGGCGCGCAACCTCCAGTTCGCCTACAAGTTCCGCTCGCTCGCCAAGCACGTGTCCGGCCTGATCCGCCGGCGCCGCGAAGGGCAGGAGGAGCACGCGGACTACATCGGGATGCTCATGAGCGCCCGGGACAAGGAGACGGGGGAGGCGATGAGCGAGCGGCAGCTGATCGACGAGATCATGACGCTCGTCGTCGCCGGCCACGAGACGACGGCGAGCGGCCTCAACTGGACCTGGTATCTGCTGTCCCAGCATCCCGCGGTCGATGCGTGCCTCTACGCCGAGGTGAGCGCCGCTCCCGAGATGCCGGCCCCGAGCCTCGCCGAGATGGAGGCGCTCCCCTATACCCAGCAGGTGGTCAACGAGACCCTGCGGCTCTATCCGCCCGGCTGGCTGCTCTCGCGGCGCGCCGTCGGGCCCGACGTGCTGGCCGGATACGACATCCCCGCGGGCACGGACGTACTGCTCTGCCTGTACCTGCTGCACCGGCACCCGAGGTACTGGAAAGACCCCGACGCCTTCCGGCCGGAGCGCTTCGCGCCGGACCACGACGCCGAGCGGCCGCGCTTCGCCTACATGCCCTTCGCCGCGGGCCCGCGGCATTGCATCGGCGAGACGTTCGCGCTTTACGAGATGCTCGTGCACCTGTACAAGGTCGCGCGGCACTACCGGCTGGTCCGCGACTCGGACGAGCCCATCGCGCTCGAGGCCCAGATCAATCTCCGCACCCGCAAGCCGCTCTACATGAGGCTGGAACGCCGCTAATGCTCAGTGCCGCAACGCTCCCCGAGCTCCTCGAGGCCAACCGCAAATTCCCGCGCCACGTCACCTATCTCGAGGGAGAGAGCGGCGAGCGCGCGGT
>JASHYG010000112.1 GCA_030043215.1 Gammaproteobacteria bacterium | reverse complement strand
GCCTTCTGCGCCGCGAACTTGTGCGCGATGGCCCAGCGCGGGTCGTGCGAGACGAAGCCGAGCCGCTCCTGCCAGTCGAGCCGATCGACCTTGTACACCACCCCGTCGATGTCGTAGTCGAGCGCCGCGCGCCGGCGCTCCGTCTCGCGGTGGAACTCGAGCAGCTCCTCGACCGAGTGGCACAGCCGCGCAAGGGGGTTGGTCTCGAGCCCCCGCGCCGCGAGCCACCGGAGCATCGCCCACTGGGTCCGGGCCGGGAGGACACTCATCTCGCCCCATGCATAGGCGAAGAACTTGAGCGGGCGAGAAGCCGTGACGGAGGGGTCGAGCTGCCGCAGCGACCCGGCGGCGGAGTTGCGCGGGTTGGCAAATACCGTCTTCCCGGACGCGCCCTGCTGCTCGTTGAGAGCGAGGAACGCGGACCGCGTCATGTAGACCTCCCCGCGCACCTCGCAGATCTCCGGGACGTCCGAGCCCCTCAGCTCGTGGGGAATGCCCGGCACCGTCTTGACGTTCGGCGTGACATCCTCTCCCTCCGAGCCATCGCCGCGCGTTGCGCCGCGCACCAGCGTGCCCCGCTCGTAGCGCAAGGAGAGCGACAGCCCGTCGATCTTCGGCTCGGCGGTGAAGTCGATCGGTGTCTCGGGAGAGAGCCCTAGGAATCGGCGGACACGCTCGGCGAAGCCGGCGACATCCTCGGGTGCGAGCGCGTTCGCGAGCGACAGCATCGGCACGGAATGCCGAACCTTGGCGAATTTTCCCGAAGGCGGGGAGCCGACCTGCTGCGTGGGGGAGTCCGCGGAGATGAGCTGCGGGTGTGCGCTCTCGAGCGAGCGCAGCTCCTGCATGAGCTGGTCGTACTCGGCGTCCGAGATCTCGGGACGATCGAGCTCGTGGTAGAGGCGATTGTGGCGCGCGATCTCGCCGCGCAGCTCCGCGATGCGCGCGGCCTCAGCTTTCATGCTCGGCTCGAGCCTCGAGCTCCTCGCGCATCTCGGCCACGCGCAGCGGCGTGAGCGCCTCGCCCCGCTCGTCCTGCAGCCGTCCCTGCAGGCGGTTGCTCAAGTTGCGGGCGGAGCTCAGCAGCTCGTCGAAGGCTCGGGTCGAGGAGAGCGGACCCGGCAGCACGGCGAAGAGGCTCAAGCCCCCGAAGCGCTGCACGTCGATCGACTCGCTGTCGAACGTGCCCGGGCGGGTGAGATTCGCGGCGCTCACGACCGCACGGCCGTCCGGCGCGGCGCGGTGGAAAATGGAGAGCCGCCCGAGCACGAAGCCTTCGGCGGCAAGCGCCTGGCGCACGGCATGGCCGGCGAAGCGCTCGTCGGGGGCAATGAGTCTCAGGGCAATGACTTGCCGTACGCTTTCCTCGGGCCACTCGACGGTGGGCTCCGGAGGAGGAGGAGCGGGCGGGGTGGCCTGCCGATCGAGGAGCGGGTCGGGGAGCGGCGGCGGGTCGATGTCGTCGTCCGCGGAGTCGGCGCGCAGAGCGAGCAACGATTCGTCCACGACCTCGACCATGGGAAGCTCCGGTAGCGGATCCCGCGCGCGGATCTCCGGAAGCGTGAGCGTGGGCTCGCGCTGCGTGGCAGCCGGTGGGGACGGCTCGGCCGAGGCCTCACTCTCGGAGGGGTACCCGAGCTCCCCGCGCCGCGCCTGGCGGGGACGGCGCAGCTCCCACCAGGCGAGCGCGGCCAGAAACACGGCCCCGAGCAGCAGCAACGTCCAGCGAAGATCCCCCATCGCAACGCCCGGTCAAACCGCGGCGAGCCGCATGGCCTCTTCCACATCCACGGCGACGAGGCGCGAGACGCCGGGCTCGCCCATCGTGACGCCGACGAGCTGGGATGCGAGCTCCAGGGCCGCCTTGTTGTGAGTGATGAAGATGAACTGAACGCGCGAGGACATATCACGCACGATGTCGCAGAAGCGGCCGATATTGTACTCATCGAGCGGCGCGTCGACCTCATCGAGGAGGCAGAACGGCGCGGGATTGAGCTCGAAGATCGAGAAGACGAGCGCGACGGCGGTGAGCGCCTTCTCCCCGCCCGAGAGCAGGTGGATGGTGCTGTTGCGCTTGCCCGGAGGCCGCGCCATGACCGCGATCCCCGCGGTGAGCGGATCCTCGCCCACGAGCTCGAGATACGCGTGGCCGCCGCCGAAGAGCCGCGGAAACTTCTCCTTGAGGCCGGCGTTGATGCGCTCGAACGTCTCCTCGAATCTGGCGCGCGTCTCCTTGTCGATGCGGCGCATCGCCTCCTCGAGCGTTGCGAGCGCATCCGTGAGATCGCTGAATTGCCGGTCGAGATATTCCTTGCGCTCGGCCTGCTCCTTGAGCTCGTCGATGGCCGCGAGATTCACCTGCCCGAGCCGCTCGAGGCTCGCCCGCGTCTCGGCGAGCCGCTCCTCCCACCGTGGCTGGTCGGCGTCGGCGGGCAGGCCCTGCTGGACCTCCGCGAGGTCGAGGCGCGTCGCGACGAATTGCTCCGTGAGCGCCTCGCGCCGCACGCGCGTCTCCTGCGCCGCAAGCCGTGCCTGCTCCATCGCCTCGCGCGCCTGCAGCACGCGCTGCTCGGCGCTCATGCGCTGCTCGTCGAGCGCGCGCAATCCGCCGTCGGCTTCCTCGAGCGCTCGGCGCGCTGCGGCAAGCTCGCCTTCGACGTCGAGCCGCCGCGCGAGCAGATCGCTCAGGCGGCCTTCGATCTCCTCGATGGGCGCATCGCCCCGGGCGAGCTCGCCATCGAGCTCCCCGCAGCGCTGCAGCAGCTGCGCACGCTGCTCGAGCGCCCGGCCGAGCGTGACCGCCATGGAGCTCTCGCTCGAGCGGCAGGACTCCGCCCGGATGAGCAGGTCGCGCGCGGCGAGCTGGGCAACTTGCGCCCGCGAGCGCGCCCCGGCGACGGCATCACGCCGCTCCTCGCGCTCCCCGTCGAGCTCCGGCCTCCGGGAATCGAGCTCCCCGAGCAGGGCGAGACCGCGATCGAGCTCGAGCCGCGCGCGCGCGAGGCTCTCCTCGGCCGCGGCAATCTCGCGCGCGGTCTGCGCCTCCTCCTCGTCCAGCCGCCCACGGCGCAGCGCCGACTCCTCGGACCGTGCCCGTGAGGCCTCGAGCTGGCCGAGCAGATCCGCGTGCTCGCGATGCGCGACCTGAATGTCGGACTGGAGCCGGTCGCGCCCGCGCTCGGCCTCGGCGAGTGACTCGCGAACGGCGGCGAGCCGGGCCTCGATGCCGCGCACCGCGCTCTCGCGGCCGCCGCAGTCCGCGCGCAGCCCCTTCAAGCGATGCTCGCGCTCGATGAGGCCGGCGCGCTGATCCTGCCCGCGGCTCACTCGAACCCAGTCCCGACCCACCCACTCGCCGGCGCGAACGATGATCGACTGCCCGGGCGGGAGGGTCGCGCGCCGGCGCAGCGCCTGGGCCAGAGAATCGCCCGTGAGCACGCCCGCAAGCTGCTGCCGCACCGCGGCCGGCCCGCGGATGACCTTAGCGGCGAGTGAGTCCGGGTGCGTCCCGGCGGCGGCCGAGCTCGATGAAGCCGCGTCGGGGCTCCCATCCGCGTCCGGCCCCGCAGTGGGATGCTCGACCAGCGCGAGGCGGCCGCTCGAGAGCCCCGCGAGCGAAGCGGCGAGCTCATCGAGGCGCTCGACGCAGACCGCCTCGAGATAATCGCCGAGAACCGTCTCGACGGCCCGCTCCCAGCCTGCCTCCACCTCGAGCGTCTCGGCCACGCGGGGCCGGCCGGCAAGCCCGCTCGCGCCAATCCATTCCGCTGCGTGACCGGCGTTGTGGGTGAGCGCAGCTTTCTGCAGCGCCTCGAGCGAGACGAGCTCGGCGAGCGCATGCTCCCGCGCGGCGCGAGCCGATTCGAGCTGCGACTCGACGCTGAGCTGCTCGGAGCGCAGCCCCTGCAGCCTCTCGAGCGACGAGTCGAGCGAGCGCGCGAGCTGCTCGTTGCGCGCGCGCGCCGACGCCTCGCGGCCGGCGACGTCCGCGAGCTGCCCACCCG
>JASHYG010000111.1 GCA_030043215.1 Gammaproteobacteria bacterium | reverse complement strand
GTCTATCTCGAGGATTGCTCCTTCTTCATCGGCCAGCACGTCGTGATCGCGCGCCCGCGGCCGGGATGGCAGGGCCTCAAGCGCCGGCTGTTCGCGCGCATGCAGCGCCGCAGCGCGAGCTCCGCGGAGTTCTTCCGCATGCCCGCGCGCGACCTCGTGATTCTCAATACCGTCGTGGAGATTTGATGGCGGCGGGACCGGCGCGGCCGCTGATCTCGCTCATCGTCGCGGTGGCGGAGAACGGTGTCATCGGGCGCGACAGCGGCATGCCGTGGCACCTGCCCGACGACTTGAAGCGCTTCAAATCCCTCACGATGGGCAAGCCCATGCTGATGGGGCGCAAGACCTTCGACTCGATCGGCAAGCCGCTGCCGGGGCGCACGAGCCTCGTGCTCACGCGCTCGCGCAATTGGTCGGCGGCGGGGGCGGTCGTCGTTCATTCGCTGGATGAGGCCGTGGAGCGGGCAGGTGATGTCCCAGAGCTGATCGTCGTGGGTGGAGCCGAGGTGTATCGGCTCGCGCTGCCTGGGGCCCGGCGCATCTACCTCACGCGGGTGCTGGCGAGCATCGAGGGCGATACGGTCTTCCCGCCGCTCGATGAGGCGGCCTGGCACGAGACTCACCGAGAGCCCCGCCCGGCGGATGCGCGGCATGCCTATCCGATGGCTTTCTGCGTGCTTGAGCGTATGGCACGCAGCGATCTCGCGAGGGGGCTGTAGGCAGGAGGCCGTCACTGCCGGTATGCGCTGCGGGACTCTGACCTGCGAGCGCGCCGGGGCTCCGGAATGCCGAGCAGATACCGCCAGGCCTCTACGAACTGAATTCCACGGGGTGGCGGCCGGCTCGAACGCTCATGCGAGACGAGGACGCGTCGAGCTCCGGGCCGTCTCTCAGCGGCCCAGGCCAGCGCTCCGACCTCATGTTCCCACGTTGACTGCGCGGTGACGGAAAGTGCCACGTTGATCAACGCCTCGGGTCGATCTGGGCTCACCACGAGGTCGATCTCGCGCTCGCCCCCGAGGTATCCGAGGTCCTCGCGCTGCCGGCGCCAGTGCAGAAAGACCGCGGCTTCCAATTTTCGCCCGGTGTCGATGCGAGTCTGTGGAACGAATGGGTACCCGAGCGCCCAATCCACGACGTGCAGCTTCTTCGGATTGATCGCCCGCTTGCGAACCGATCGATCCGCGATCGGAAGCGGAAAGATGAGATAGGACTCCTCGAGACAGGCGACGTAGTGGTAGAGGGTATCCTTCGAGAGAACCAGCCCTTGCGATCGGAAGTCATTGTAGAGCTTATGAATGTTGAGCAGCGAGGCTGGCTGGCCGAGACAGTGCTTCAGCAGCTGCCGCAGAGCCTGTGCGTTGGTCAGCTTGTAGCGCTCGAGCAGATCCTTGTAGAACACCAAATCCACATATTCCTTGAGGATGCGCGGCCTGAGCGCAGGGTCGGCCAACACGACCTCCGGCAATCCGCCGGTCCCAAGGTACTCGGTCAAGGCCGAGGCCACGCGGCTCTCCGAGCTGCGTGAGTACGGCTCGTGCGCGATGCCGCGGAAGGCTAGGAATTCGGCGAACGAGAGCGGGAAGACCTCGTAGGATATGCTTCGTCCCCGCAGGCCGGCCGCGATCTCGCGCGACGGCAGGTGAGACGACGAGCCCGTCAGGAATATGTGGACGTTCTCTGTATCGTCCACGCGCCGGACGAACGCCTCCCACCCCGGTGCATTCTGCACCTCATCGAAGAACAGGTACTTCTTCTCCCGCGCGAAGTCGGGATAGAGCTCCTCGTGCGCGCGGAGGATGAGGTCGAGCTGCCGCGCGTGAATGGGAAGCAGTCGGTCATCCTCGAAGTTGAGATAGATCATGCGGCGCCGGTCGACGCCCTGCGCTTCGAGGCGGCGCATCGTCTCGTAGAGTATGTAGGTTTTGCCGCTGCGCCGGATGCCCACCAGCGCGACCACCTTCCGTAAGTCCAGAGGCAGCTGCAATGTGCGAGGCGTCACGTCCGGGAGCGCGCGCGTCGTGTTGTGCGCAAGCACGTATTTCAGGGTTTCCTGATCCATAGGGAAAGATTATATAGATTCTTTCCTTCCATACAAGGAAAGATCGTTCTACCGGGCGTCGGCCTATGATTGACGCAGGGCGATCCGCCGCAATCCGGCCGGGCGGTGCTTGGATGACTCACCAGGTCAGCGCGGCCATCATGGCAGCGTAGGTGCGGATCCCGTCCCATAGATTCTGCAGCCGCAGATTCTCGTTCGCCGCGTGCTGATTGTCGTCGTAGTTGACGATGGGCAGACCGATTACAGGAACCTCGAAGATATCGGAGAAGAGGTATATCGGGACGCTGCCGCCCATCATCGGCAATACAGCGACCGGCGCTCCGGCGGCGAAGCTCGCGGCGCTCACGACCGCTCGAGCCGCCGGCGTCGACATGTCGGAGCGGAGAGCGGGGTAGCCGGCTTCCCATTGCAGCCGCGCGATCCGCGCATGCGCGAGCCGCGTTGGCTCGCCCGGTTCGCGAGTGACAAGGGTATAGCCTTTGGACCGCAGGAAACTCTCGACCGCCGCCCGCACCTCCTCAGGTGTTTGATCCGGAACCAGGCGGAAATCGATGGAGACTTCGGCGTCCGTGGGGATCGCATTGGCTGCCGCCGCTGCGACGTGACCCGAGCTGATCCCGCGTATGTTGAGCGCGGGACGCATGAGACTCGAGGCGAGCCCCTCTGCGGCTTCCGGCCGGCCGATGCCGAACTGCCGCTCGAGCTGACGATCGACGGGCGGCAGGTCGTGGATCGCCTGTCTCTCGGCCGCCGTGAGCGGGCGGACATGATCCGCGAGACCTGGAATGAGAATATGGCCGTCCGGAGCGCGCATCTGTGAGATCAAAGTGGCCGCCATGGCCGCCGGGTTTGGCGCCCAGTTCCCATAATGACCGTCGTGAAGAGCGGTGACTGGCCCATAGAGGGTCATCTCGAGGCCGACGAGTCCGCGCGCGCCGAAGTAGAGCATCGCCTTTCCGGATTGATGCACGGGCGCATCGCCGATGAGCCACAGATCGGATCGGAGCAATCCCCGCTGCGTGCGCAGGATCTCCTCGAGATGCGGCGACCCGGCTTCCTCTTCGCCCTCCCAGGCGACCTTGATATTGACGGACGGCGGCCGGTGAGCGGCTCTCAGAGCATCGAACGCGGCGAGGAAAGCAACGATCGACGCCTTGTCATCCGCGGCGGCGCGGCCGAAGAGGCGCCACTCGGGATCGAATGGCGGCCGCGCCGTCCTCCAGTCGATCTGCCGGCCGCCCGAGCTCAGCGGAGCGCTGCGCATCACGGGTCCGAACGGATCGGAGCTCCACTGCGACGGCGTCACGGGCTGCCCGTCGTAATGGGCATAGAAGACGACGGTCCTGCGCGCGCCCGGGCTGTCGAGCTCGCCGAACACCAGAGGCGGAACGCCTGGACGAAGAGTCAGCAGCCGCGCATGAAATCCGCGCTCTCGCAGCGCGGTAACCAGTCGCTCGGCTGCGGCCGCGAGTCCGGCCCGGTCCGCCGCAATGCTCCTGATACGA
This sequence comes from Gammaproteobacteria bacterium, assembly GCA_030043215.1. Classification (GTDB taxonomy): domain Bacteria; phylum Pseudomonadota; class Gammaproteobacteria; order Steroidobacterales; family Steroidobacteraceae; genus JASHUC01. The sequence goes on along the minus strand of JASHYG010000111.1, from coordinate 12,287 downwards.
GTGAGCTCGTCGAGCTGACCGATGATCTGGGGCTCGTGGGCGAGCCGGTAAGCGTCGACTTGCCGCAGGAGGCCGGTATCGCCGGCCTGGGCCACGGTGGAGAAGACCAGCAGTCCGAGCAGCGCGCCGATGTGTCGTGCCATGGTCATCTCCAGTGTGCGTCTCAGAGCCGCGCGAGGATCAGCTTCCGGGCGAGCTGCAGGTCGAGCGTCCGCGTCTCTCCCGTGGCGCCGGTCGCTCGTGTCGCTCCCGCGACCTCCGGCGCGCCGGCGCGCTCGTCGAGCAGGTCGAGGATCTCCTGCTGCACGGCGCCGCGGCGCAGCGCCTCGGCGTAGGAGATCTCCGGGTGGAACATCACCATCGAGTACCGCGGGATGAACCGGTCCGGGAAACGCCGCTCCAGCTCGAGCGCCCAGGATTTCTGGCGCAGGAATTTGGGGTCCAGTACCTGCTCGCGCATCTCGCCATAGTTCTCGATCGCCATCTGCGCGATGGCCTCGGCGTTGGGACGACGCTCGGCCTCGAACGCCGCGAACAGCGATTCCCAGGTCTCATGCCGGTCGAGCAACGCATCGAGGGCGACGCAGTCCTCGAACGCGGCGTTCATGCCCTGGCCGTGGAAGGGCACGATGGCGTGGGCGGCATCGCCGAGCAAGAGCACCCCGCCGCCTGCGTGCCAAGGCGCGGCATGCACGGTGCCCAGGTGGCCCTGCGGATGCGCGTGGAATTGCGGCAGCAAGTCGGGCATGAGCGGTACGACGTCGGGAAACTCGCCGCCGAAGAAGTCCTCGATGTCTTGGTCCGTCTGCAGCGACGCAAAGCTGCACGGTCCCTCGCGCGGCAGGAACAGCGTCGCCGTGAAGCTGCCGTCGGTGTTGGGCAGAGCGATCAGCATGAAACCGCGGCGCGGCCAGATGTGCAGCGCTTCGGGCTCCAGAGCGTGGCGGCCCCCCGCAGGCGGAATCGTCAGCGGCGGAATCGTCAGTGGTGGGATCGTCAACGGTGGGATCGAGAGCTCCTTGTAATCGTGGTCGAGCGGATCCTCGTGCGCGGCGATCGACCCGCGCTCGACGAGGCTCGCGCGCACCGCTGAGCCGGCGCCGTCGGCGGCGATCACTGGCGCCCTAGCGGCGTGGCCGGGCATCCCGGCATAACCGCGCCCAAAATGAAAGGTTACCCCGGGATGCCGGGCCGCCTCCTCGATGAGCAGGCGATTGAGCGCGCCGCGCCCGATCGAGTAGTGGATCTCCTCCGGGCGCTGGCCGTACGGCAGCAACGCGGGTGGCCCGCCGAGATCGTGCACCATGCGGCCTCGCATGGGGATGGTCAGAGGCCGCACGCGATGCAGGATGCCGGCGTGCTCGAGCGCGCGAATGCCGCGCGCGGCGAGCGCGAGATTGATGGAGCGGCCCGCCTCGGCGGCGGAGGCCCGAGGGTCGCTCCGGCGCTCGTACACCGTCACCGGGAAGCCGCGTCGGGCGAGCAGGATGGCGAGCAAGGGGCCGGCAAGGCCCGCGCCGACGATGTTGACGGGCTGCGCCCGCATCTCAGGGAACGGTGTGCAGCGCCTGCGCGAGCCGCTCGGCGAAGTGCAGGACTTCCTCGAAGCGGTTGTAGAGCGGGGCGGGCGCGACGCGGATGATGTCGGGCTCGCGCCAGTCGCACACGATGCCATGCGACTCGAGCGCGTTGAAGATCCGCCGTCCCCTGCCGGGCGTTCCCCCGATCCGGATGGATAGCTGACAGCCGCGCGCGGCGGGGTCGCGCGGGGTGAGAAGGGTGACGGGCAGCGGCGCGAGGAGCTGCTCGAGGAACCGCGTGAGGGCGACGGACTTCGCGCGCAGTCGCTCGATGCCGGCGGCCCGGAAGATCTCGAGCGAGGCGACGAGCGGCGCGCTCGAGAGGATCGGCGGGTTGCTCACCTGCCAGCCGTCGGCGCCTCGGGCCGCCCAGAACTCGGGGCCCATCTCGAAGCGCGTCGCGGGATCGTGTCCCCACCAGCCCGCGAGGCGGGGCAGGCGGGAATCATCGCCATGCCGCTCGTGGACGAAGCAGCCGCCGATGGCGCCGGGGCCGCCATTCAAATATTTGTAGCTGCACCACACGGCGAAGTCGGCGTCCGCCTCGTGCAGCGCGAGCGGCACGTTGCCGATCGCGTGCGCCAGATCGAAGCCCGCGACGCATCCCGCGCGGCGGGCGGCTTGCGCGATGGCGGCAAGGTCGAACGCCTGGCCGGTGAGGTACTGCACCCCGGGCCACAGCACCACCGCGATCTCCTCGCCCCGCTCGCGCAGGAGCTCCTCCACGGCGGACTCCGCGATGACAGGATTGCCTTCCTCGGGTGCGAGCTCGATCAGCTCCGAGCGCGGATCGAGGCCGCGCCACGCGATCTGCGAGGCGACGGCGTGCCGGTCCGACGGAAAGGCGCGGGCCTCCATCAGGATCTTGGTCCGCCGGCCCGCCGGGCGATAGAAGCTCGCGAGCATCAGGTGCAGATTGACCGTGAGGGAGTTCATCGCGACGACCTCGCCCGAGCGGGCGCCGGTCAGATACTCGAGACCCGAGCGGAGGTGCTCGTGATAGGGGATCCACGGACGCTGCGCACCCTCGTGGCCGAGCACCGCGAGCCGGCCCCAGTCGTCGAGCTCCTGGGTGACGATGTCCCGCGCGGCGCGCGGCAGCGGGCCGAGCGAGTGGCCGCAGAGGTAGACGAGCGGCGCGCCGCCGAGACTGTGGGGCAGCGAGAACTGGCGGGAGAGCTCGCGCAGCGGATCGGTCGCATCCTGGCGGCGCGCGTATTTGAGCATCGCCTCAGGGCTCGTGGTCGTCTCGGGGCTCAAGGCGCGGGTCTCTCCAGCTGATAGAGCAGCGGCCGGCTGGGCACGGCATCTCCGCCCAGGGCCGGCACCTGCAGCTCGAGCAGGTATTCTCCATCGACCGCCGAGTCCGGCACGTAGGCGAGCTCCGTGATGGTGCACTGCGGCCGTCTCGCGAGCGACAGCTCGCGCGCTCCGGGCGGCAGGCCAAAGAATACCCGGTGTGCGGTGAGACGTCCCTCATCGTGGATCCGGTCGATGGAGGGCAGGTCGACCACCAGGTGCTCGATCCCGCGGCCGGCCAGCCAATGCGCCGCCTCGCTGGAGAGATAGGGCGCGGCCTCCGCGGTGTAATCGCGCCGGAGCTTCTCCGCGGAGTTCGGAAGCGTGCGGATCACCAGCGCTCGGATCACCAGCGCGCGCAGCGGCACGTCCGAGGCGGAGAGAGCCCGTGCTTCCGCGGCGCAGTGCCCCGGCGCGCTCCAGACGGAGCGAGCCGGCCAGGCGGCCTCGAGCAGCCGGCGCGTGACGAGCCGGTCGCCCGGTCGGGGCGGCGGGTCGCTCGTCTCGTCCGTGTCGCGGGGGCTTTCCGGCGCGACCGTGAGAAGCGCCGCCGGGACCCAGCCGGCCGGCACGACCCGGAACGCGTCGAGGGATTGCGTGGTGAGATGGCCGGCGCACTCGGTATGGGTGCCGTTGCAATGAGGCGTGAGCGTGATGGTGCTGCAATTGCAGCTTGCGCCGGCGGCGACACGGCCCGGGAATCCGGGCATGACGAGCGGATGCGCGCTCGCGGGCGGCGCGCCGAAGTGGCGCGGCTCCGTTCCCGTGAACGCCACCTCGATCGCGAGGCTGAGCGGGCGCTCGAGATCGACGCTGAGCTCGACGAGACCGGCGCGGACACGCGCCTTCACCCCGCGCGCTCCATCACCGCCCCGCAGCGCGCGCACGTGCGCCGCTCGAGGCTGCCGAAGAAGCGCTCGAACACTGGCGGAAACTGCGTCTCGATATCCGTGAGCGCGAAGAACTCCTCGTACAGGAGCTCACCGCAGCGCTCGCAGTACCACTGCACCCCGTCCTGCTCGCCGGGACGCCGGTCGCGCTCGATCACCAGGCCGACCGTGTTGGCGAAGCGCTGCGGCGAGTGCGGCATGCGCGGCGGGATGAGGAGGATCTCGCCCTCGCGGATGGGAACGTCGACGGCGCGGCCCTGCTGCACCGTCTTGAGCAGCATGTCGCCCTCGATCTGGTAGAAGAACTCCTCGCCGGGGTCGACGTGGAAGTCCTTCCGCGAGTTCGGCCCTCCGACGACCTGGATGATGAGCTCGCTGTCCCGGAAGACGCGCTTGTTGCCGACGGGGGGCCTCAGGAGGTGCCGGTTCTCGTCGATCCAGCGACGAAAGTTCAAGGCTTGGAGCATCGGTGGCATACGGGTGCTTCCTCTATGACTTGCCGGGGACGTCGTAGCCCCCGCACTCCACGCTCACGGGTGGCTCCGCCTCATCGAGGTTCAGGGCCGTGAGGGCCCCTCCCCACACGCATCCGGTGTCGAGCCCGATCACGCCGTGGGCGTTCACGTAGCCGAGCGCGGACCAGTGTCCGAAGATGATGCGCGTGCCGCGGCTCGCGCGCCCTTCGAGCTCGAACCAGGGGCGAAAGGCCGGCCGAGCTTTCCCGGGCGGGCCCTTCATGCCGAGGTCGACGCGTCCGTCCGCCGTGCACACGCGCAAGCGTGTGAGGACGTTCACGACGAACCTCGAGCGCTCCATGCCGGCGAGATCCTCGCTCCAGCGGTCCGGGCGGTCGCCGTACATCTGCCGGAGGAAAGCTTGCGGGTCGCGCCGCAGGGCGGACTCCACCTCGCGGGCCAGCACGACCGCCTGCGTGGCGGTCCACTGCGGCACGAGCCCCGCGTGAACGAGCAGATCGCCGCGCCCGCCGTCGAAATGCGCGAGCGGACGGCCGATCAGCCACTCGAGCAGCTCGTCCCGGTCCGGCGCGGCGAGCACCTCGCCGAGTGTGTCGCCGCGTTTCGCGGCCTCGCGCCCGCCCAGGGCGAGCGCGAGCAGATGCAGGTCGTGGTTCCCGAGCACGACCACTGCATTGTCGGCGAGCGAGCGTACGTAGCGGAGAGTCTCGAGCGAGCGCGGGCCGCGGTTCACGAGGTCCCCGACGAGCCACACCTGGTCGCGGTCGGCCGAGAAGCGCAGGCGCTCGAGGAGCGCGCGCAGCTCATCCGCGCAGCCCTGAACGTCTCCGATCGCGTACCGCATCGTGGGGCTTGCGCCGCCGGCGGTCAGTGCAATACGCCGGGTATCGCGAGGCGGAAGGGCGCGATCGGCGCATCGAAGCTGCGGCCGTCCTCGGCGATCATCTGATAGCTGCCCTGCATCACGCCCACGGGCGTCTCGATCATGGCCGCGGCCGAATAGCGGAAGCCCTGGCCAGGTTTCAGATACGGCTGCTCGCCGACGACCCCGTCGCCCCGGACCTCCTGCACTTTGCCGTTCGCATCGGTGATGATCCAGTGGCGCGTGAGCAGGCGCGCGGGGGTCGAGCCCTCGTTGCGGATGGTGATGGTGTACGAGAAGACGTAACGGGTCTTCACCGGATCCGACTGCTCGGCGACGAAGGCGGTCTCGACATCGACCCGGATTCTCGGGGAGGCAGCTCGATCGACCGGTTCCATCGAGCTCATTTTAGCCTGCCGATGCGCAGGGCGAGCACGTCGCAGGGCGCGGCGTGCAGGACGGTGTCCTCGGTCAGATTGAGAAGGATGGAGAGGCCGTGGCGCTCGCGGCTGCTCACGATGATGAGATCGACGTTGCGCTCGCGCGCGCTGCGGACGATCTCCGCCTTGACGTTGCCGGCCTCGACGCGGCACGACTCCTCGGAGATTCCTGCCTCGGCTGCCAGGGTGGCGAGCTGCTTCCGCGCACGCGCGAGCAGCTCCTCCTCGATCTGCACGGCGGGCATGAGCGTCTCGCCCATCGGCTCGACGGGCACGTACTCCACGACGTGGAGTACCTCGAGCTCGGCTCCGAGCGCGCCCGCGAGCGCTTTCGCCCGGCGCGCGACGGAAGGGCTATCCTCGTTGAGCTCGATGGCGAGCAGGATGCGGCGATAGACGGTCATGGAAACGTTCCCGCAACCAGTCATCCCTGGAGCGTATATCGGGCTTCGCGCATCCTAACCCATCGGGGGAGGAGAGGGCGATGGGCGCCCCGCCTCGGCTTGCGCCGCAGCCCGGGCCAGCTCATTGAAAGCCTGCGGGGTGAGGGTCTCCGGGCGGACCGCGGGATCGATGCCGCAAGCCTCGATCTGTGCGGAATCGACGAGTCCTCGCAGCGCGTTGCGCACAGTCTTGCGCCGATGGGCGAACGCGGCGGCGACGACCTTTCCATAATCCGGTGCCACGGCGAACGCGGGCTCCCGGAGCACCTCGAGCCGCACGATGGACGACCACACCTTCGGCGGCGGCTGGAAGGCACCGGGACCGATATCGAATAGCCGCTCCGCGCGAGTCCGGGGCGCCAGCATGACCGTGAGTCGGCCGTACTCCCCCGTTCCGGGGCGCGCGGTCATGCGCGCGACCACCTCCCGCTGCAGCATGAGATGCATGTCCTCGATGGAGTCGCTGCCATCGAGAAAGTGAAAGAGCAGCGGTGTCGACAGGTTGTAAGGCAGGTTGCCGACGACCCGCAGCCTCCCGCCGCGCCGCTCGGCGAGAGCGCCGAGATCGAGATCGAGCGCATCCGCCCTGTGCAGAGCGAAGCGGGTGTCCGATGCGAGCTCCTCTGCGAGGAGCGTGGCGAGGTCGCGGTCGATCTCGACCGCATCCAGTGTCGCGAGGTCTGCCTCGAGGAGCCTGCGTGTCAGGGCTCCGCGGCCGGGGCCGATCTCGACGATGTGGTCCCCCTCCCGGGGCTCGACCGCGCGGGCGATCCGCTCGATCACCGCGGGGTCATGGAGGAAGTGCTGGCCGAAGCGCTTGCGCGAGAGCGCCACGGATCAGGCTGCGGCCATCTGGGCGGCCAGCTCGAGCGCCGCGAGGAGGCTGCCCGGCTCTCCGCGCCCGGTGCCGGCGAGATCCAGCGCCGTCCCGTGATCGACCGAGGTGCGCACGATGGGCAGCCCGAGCGTCACGTTGACCGTACTGTCGAAGCAGGCATGCTTGATCACCGGCAGTCCCTGATCGTGGTACATCGCGAGCACGGCATCGTACCGCTCGAGCAGCCTCGGAACGAAAATCGTATCCGCCGGTACGGGGCCATCGGCCTGAACGCCGCGGGCGCGCGCCCTAGCGAGCGCGGGCGCAATGATTCGGGTCTCCTCATCGCCGAGGTGTCCGCTTTCCCCGGCGTGAGGATTGAGGCCGCACACGGCGATCCGCGGCGCCGCGATGCGCCACCGGCGCCTGAGGTCACGGTCCAGCACCTCGAGCACCTCGCAGAGCGAGTCCACGGTGATCGCGGCGCTCACCGCCTGGAGCGGCAGATGAGTGGTCGCGAGCGCCACGCGAAACGATCCCGAGGCGAGCATCATGACCGGGCGGCGGGAGCCCGTCCGCTCCGCCAGGTATTCCGTGTGTCCCAGGAAGACGAAGCCGGCATCGAGGATGCAGCTCTTCTGCACCGGCGCGGTCACCATCGCGTCGAACTCCGCCGCGAGGCAGCCATCGACGGCGCGGTTCAGCATCTCGAGCACGGGGCGGGCGTTGCGGGTGTCGAGCCGCCCCGGCTCGCTGGGTACCGCGAGCGGACAGTCGAGGACATCGAGGCTTCCGGGGCTGTGCGCCACGCGGCGCGCCGGCGAGTAGGGCCGCAGCGCGATGTCGTCCAGGTGGAGCAGGCGCGCCCGCTCCTCGAGCAGACGCAAGTCCGCGAGGCAGACGACGCTGCAGGGCAGCTCACCGCGCGCAATCGAGAGACACAGGTCGGGACCGATTCCGGCCGGCTCGCCGGACGTGAGAGCGATGCGAGGGATGCGGCCCACCACTACATCTTGTATTCGACGTAGGCCTCGTCTCGCAAGCGCTGCTGCCAGAGCTCGGTTTGCTCGTCGGCCTTGCTCGCGCGGATCGCGTCGGCGGCGTGCTCGCGCTTGAGCTCATCCGTGCTGTCCACGCGCCGGCGGCCGAGCACCTGGACGATGTCCCAGCCGTACTGGCTCTCGAAGGGCTCGCTGATCTCGCCGACTTTGAGCGTCTCGACTTTCTTCTCGAATTCGGGCGGGAAGACCTCGGGACTCTCCCAGCCGAGATCCCCGCCGCTGCCCGCCGAGCCCGGGTCCTGGGAGTTGACCTGCGCGAGCGCCCCGAAGTCCTGCCCGTGCAGAATCTGCTCGCGGATCCCCTCGAGCTTCTGTTTCACCGTCGCATCGTCCTGCAGGTCGTTCGTGCGCATGAGGATGCGCCGGATGTGGACCTGATCGATGACGACCTTACCCCCGCTGTCGCGCGTGCCGATGAGCTTGACGATGTTGTACCCGTTCGGCGCGCGGACGGGCTCGCTCACCTCACCGGGCTTGAGGCTCAGAATGGCGGCCGAGAGAAAGGTCGGCAGCTCGGTACCCTTGCGCCAGCCGAGCGCACCGCCCTGCAGCGCGGTCTCGCTGTTGGAGTAGGCGATGGCGAGCTTGGTGAAGTCCTCGCCGGACTTCGCGCGCTGGTACACGTCCCGGGCGCGCTGCTCGGCCTGCTGGAGCTGGTCCGGGGTCGCGTCCTCGGGCACCGAGATCAGGATGTGGGCGAGGTTGTATTCGATCGCATCCGAAGGATGCTGTGCCTCATGCGCGAGATACAGGTCGATCTCCCGCGAGCTGACGCCGATGTGCTGCAGGACGTCCCGCCGCCGCAGCAGCGTGAGGGTGAGCTGGCGACGGATGGAGTCGCGATACGAAGTGTAATCGGTCCCCTGCTGAGCGAGCGCATCGGGCAGCTGCGACAGCGTCATGTGGTTGCGCTGGGCGATCTCCTGCAGCGCGTCGTTCAGCGCCTCGTCGGGGACCTTGAGGCCGTCGCGATCCGCCTCCTGCATCTCGATCTCCTCGAGGATGAGCTCATCGAGCACCTGGTGCCGCAGCACGTTCTCGGGAGGCAGCTCGGCCTGCTCGGATTTCGCCCTGTCGGTGACCAGCGCGAGCTCGGCGTCCACCTCGCTCATGAGCACCACGCCGTCGTTCACGACGGCCGCAACCCGGTCGAGCGGGACGCCCTGGGTGGCGAGATCGCGGGTCTGCGCGTGCGCGGCGCCGCCGGCACCGACCAGCAAGGCGAGCAGGGCGAGCAGGCGCAGCGGTTGGCGGCTCCGAGGGGTCGGAGCCCAGGATGGGCCGGTCAGCTTTTCCATGATTTAGCGGCTTAACGTAGGGGGCGAGTATCCCCGAATCGCGGTTCCGAGGAAAGCGTCCGTAGCGGGTCCGACACCGGCGAGGCCACTAAGTTGCAGCTGGAACATGAAAGCCGTGTCCTGCTGGCCCGTGCCGTTGACGAGGTAGCGCCGGGCGAGCAGCCGGACGCGCCAGCAGCAGGAGCGATACTCGAACCCCAGCAGGCGGTCGAGTCCCTCGTGAGCGTCCAGGTCGTAGACCCACCGCGCGAGCAGGTGCCAATTGCGGGCGATCGGCCACGCCGTGGAGACCTCCGTCTGATTGAGGCTCTGGCCCTCGGCATAGCTCAAGCTCGGCGTACCGAGGCCGACGGGGACCTCCCCCTGCGTGGCGAGGGCCGACGACAGCACGACGTCGCGCTGATAGCGGTAAGCGACGTTGATGACGCTCTCCGCCTCGGGCTTGTATTGCAGCTGCACGAAGGTGCGCTCCTCCTGCGACGCGGTGGGATTCCAGTCGAGGTTGAGGTCCACGTTCCAGTTCTGGTAGGCGCTCACCACGAAGTCTCCGACGAGGTCGGATTTCTCTTGGTCCTCGAGGTTCTCCCCCGGCAGTTGCACCCGCGGGGTCTCGATGTAGTACGCCTGGCCGAGTGTCGCGGTGAGGTACTGCTGTCCGCTGTCCGTGTTGAGCAGCCGGCTCGTGACGCCGGTCGTCACCTGGTCCGCGTCGCTGATGCGGTCGTCGCCCACGTAGCGATCGGTGCGGAACAGCTCCACCGTGTTGAGGTCCGGCAGAGCCGTATCGAAGAGCGGCAGCTGGTCCTGGTTCCGATAGGGAACGTAGAGATAGAGCATGCGGGGCTCGAGCGTGAGCGTGCGGTCTCCGTTCGCGCCGAGCAGCCGGTCGAACTTGAGGCCCGTGTCGATGCTCGTGATCGGCAGGGAGCGCGAGGGGGACCGATTCGTGCCCGGCAGGACGTTGTCCAGCTCGTACTGCGTGTAGCGCCAGTCGGCGCTCGAGCGAATGTAGTAGCCGGGATTCTCGTAGTCGAAGCCAGCGGTCGGCATGAGGTCGAGACGCCACCCGGTGATGCCCACCGCGCGGGTGAAGTCCACGAGCTGCGACTCGAAGCCGTAGCGGAACAGCTGCGATGGCCCCCACCCGAAGTCGCCGTCCGCCCAGAGTCGCGGCGCGAGCGCGTAGGGCCGATACTGGTCGGGGAGGTAGTCCACGGGCAGCTGGACGCCGACGGGCTGATACTGCTCGGCTTCCCCGCCGACATTCCAATTCTCGTCGCGGTAGGTGATCTCGAGGAGGCGCTGCAGGAACGCCGTGCTCGTGGTTTCCGGACCCGTTCCGAAGTCCTCGAAGTACTGCGGGTCGCTCACGTTCGACGCATTGACGGTCACACGAAGGTTGTCCGGAAGCTGCGCGACGTCGTCGAAGGTCACGAGGCTGCGATCGTGCCCGAAGAGCTGATCGTCGGGCAGGTAATGCCACTGCAGCTCCCCGCTCTGGGTGTCGGTGAGAAACCGCGTGTCTCCCGCGAGATCGACGCCCCGGCGCGAGTAGTACATCGGGGAGAAGGTGAGGTCCTCATTCGGCGCGATGTTCCAGTAGTAGGGGATCTCGAGCTCGGCACCGCTCGTCGAGCTGTTGCCGGCGCTCGGGAAGAGAAAGCCGCTCTTGCGATCGCCGCTCAAGGGAAAGGAGACCCAGGGCAGGTAGAGAATCGGCACGCCCTCCAGCTCGATGCGCGCATCGCGGCCGGTGCCGACCTGCGTGTTGGTGTCGAGCGTCAGCGTCCGCGCGCGGAGCTGCCACGACTGATCGGTCATGCGGCAGGTCGTGAACGTCACTCCCTGCAGATTGAGGATGCCCTTCGGCGTCAAATCGAGCAGCTTTGCAGTGCCGTGTCCGTAGCGCTGCCGCAGCTCGAACTGCGCGGACCGCGCCTGGGCGCCCGCGGTCGGGGAGTACTTCCCATCGCTCCCGCTCAGCTGCACGATCGGGTCCTGGTAGGTGACCGAGCCCATCGCGCTCAGTGCGCCGGTGGCGCGGTCGTACTGCGCATCGTTCGAGCGGACCTCGCGATCGCCCTGGCGCGCGATGACGTTACCCTGGAGGTGCAGAACGGTGTTGCCGTTTGCCCCGACCTGCGCGGTCACCTGGTCGCTGTCCGTGTCGAGCCCGGCATCGATGGTGGGCTTGGTCTCCCTCGCGAACGGCCCCAGGCCGCTGCGCGGGTCGGAGGGACAGAGCAGCCCGTCCGCATGCGCGACGCCGAACAGCGGCGCGGCCGCCCATATAAAGAGAGCCAGTCGATACGCCTGCCTCGGGCGTGACGGCGAGCACAGCGGCGGCATTGGACACGGAGGCAGCATGCGGCTCGGCATTATAATGTCATGCTGCCGCCGTTCTGCGCTTCCTGGCTTCGCTGCATTGTAAAACTCCATGTCTCACGCCGACGCGCGCCTCGCGCTGGTCCTCGATTGGCTCGCCCGGGACGTTGGGCTCGATGTCGAGCGCATCGAGCCTGCATCCAGCGATGCGAGCTTTCGCCGCTACTTCCGCGTCTTCCATCCCCGGGGGACGCTCATCGTCATGGACGCCCCCCCGGGGAACGAGGATGTGCGTCCGTACGTCAAGGTGAGCGGGTTGCTCGAGTCCCTCGGCATCCACGTCCCGCGCATTCACGAGTCGGATGGGAGCCGGGGCCTGCTGCTCCTCGAGGATCTCGGAGCGACCCCCTACCTGTCGAGACTCAAGGGGGGCGGCGACCCGGATGCACTGTACGGTGATGCGCTGGATGCCCTGGCGGACATCCAGGCGCGGGGCGGGGAGGCGGCGGGTGCTCTCGCCCCCTATGACCGCGAGATCCTGCTGCGCGAGATGGCGCTCATGCCGGAATGGTTCTGCGGGCGGCACCTTCGGATGGAGCTCGCCTCGGATGAGCGCGAGCTGCTCTCACGGAGCTTCGAGTGGCTCATCGAGGACGCGCTCGCCCAGCCGCAGGTGTTCGTGCATCGTGACTACCACTCTCGCAATCTGATGGTGGTCGAGCCGCGCAATCCGGGCGTGCTCGACTTTCAGGATGCGCTGCGCGGCCCGATCGGCTACGACCTCGTCTCGCTGCTC
>JASHYG010000110.1 GCA_030043215.1 Gammaproteobacteria bacterium | reverse complement strand
GCCGATCACGGGAATGAGATAGAGCCCGAGCAGGATGATCCCTCCGACCAGCACGTCCGCGACGACGTGCGCTCGCGGGGGCGAATCCGTGCGGGGCCGGTGCAGGCAGTGCTCGCCCATCCAGGCGAGCGCGACGGCTTTCCCGAACAGCCCGGCGAAGAACAGCGCGGCCCACAAGAAGGGGATGAATATGATGCCGACGATCGTCACCAGCAGGACCAGGTAGAGCACCGGAGAGAGCATCACCGCGATGAGCGCGGCCAAGAAGGATCGTCCCGGCCGCGTATCGAGGGTCCGCACGCAGCGCGCCAGGCCGTTGCCGAAGAGCGCGGCGAGCAGTAGGTAGAATATGAGGGCTGCGAGCGCGAATCCCCACGCCCAGCTCAATCCCGCAGTGAGCCCGAGCAGCCGGCCATAGATCAGGCAGTGACGTATCCAGGCCTGCATCCCATGGCGATCCTCGAAGCCGAGCCACGGAATGCTGTCGATGCCCCCGTCGATCATGGCGGCCGGATCCCGGTGCAACGTGCCGAGAACATCGACCACCTGGCCGCCCACCTCGGCGTGCGGCCCGAGCGTCACGTCGCCGAGCACTGCAACGACGTTGCCGTCGACCTTGCTATCGACGTAGACGCTTCCCAGGACGGCGACCGCCCCGTTGCCGACGGTTCCCGTCACGCGCGCATCGCCGAACACGGCGACCACCGAGTCCGAGACATCTCCCGCCACGGTGGAGGAGCCGAAGATGGTGACCACCGTGTCGGTCGTCTCGCCCTTCTCGAGCGTGGCGTCGTGGCCGATCGAGACGCTGCAGCGGGCGCCGGGTGCGCTGCAGCTGAGCCCGTTCTCCCTGATCGAGAAGATCGTGGTGTGACTGCCGGGGTCGTCGGATGAGGGCTCGTCTGCGGCGCGAGCGGCACCGGCGAGCAGCAAGCAGCCGCACGCGGCGGCTGCGTAGCGCAGCCAGGTGCGTTGTGGAGCAATCATGGTGGAGGCGCCTCGGTCGCTCCGGAGCCCGCGCGGAGCGTGCGATACGCGGCAGCGGCGAGTCCAAAGAGCGTGAGATACAGCATGCAGGTGAGGAGCAGGCCGCCGTACAGCCAGTCCCGTGGAATGGCGGCGTAGAGCCGCATCAAGAGCTCGCCGGCCGTCCAGAGTGCGCCGAGGGTCGAGCGTAGCTCGGCCGTCAGCGAGGTAATGTACGGGCTGGCGCGTGCGGAGGCGAGGTGCACCGCGAGCCACCCCCAAGCGAACAGCACGAGCATCGAGGAGAGGCACGCGGACACGACGAACCCGGTCCATCCAGCGAGCCGCCATACCCGCGAGCGGGCGCCGGGGCGCTGATGCCGCGCGCGCAGCTCAACGAGAGACAGCACGCGTGCCTCGAGCGTTCGCGGCGCCCGATGCAGCGGCTGCTCGCGGAGCACCCGGCCGATCAGCCGCTCGAGCGCGATTTCCGGATCTTCGGAACCGGGGCTCTCGCGTTGTCTCACGGCGGTTCTCCGCGCCCGCCCGGGATCCGCGCGGCAAGGCCGCTCGGCGCAAGCTTCCTCGCGAGGGCGATCCTTCCGCGCAGCACGTCCGTCTTCAGCTTCGCGAGCGAGATGCCGAGCCGCGCCGCGATCTGGCGGTAGCTCATCTCCTCGAAGTGGAACAGCACGAGCGGCACGCGCTGGTGCTCGGGCAGCTCCGCGAGCGCGCGGGAGACGAGCGCCCCGCGCTCCTCGGCATCGGTCTGCGCATAGAGGCCGTCGAGCGCGGCGAGCGTCGGCTCCAGCCGCTCGAGCTCCTCGTCGATGGAGTCGACGGCGGAGAGCTCGGAGAACAGCCGCCAGCGCTTGCGGTAGCGGGAGAGGTGATTGAGCGTGAGGTTCGTGGCGACGGTCTTGAGCCAGCCCCAGCACGATGCGCTCCCGCGCAGCTGATCGAAGCGCTCGTAAGCCCGCAGGAACACCTCCTGCGTGATGTCCTCGGCCTGCGCCGCATCCGCCGTCAGCCGCATGACGGTGGAGAAGACGCTGTCCTCATAGGCGCGCATGAATCCTGTGAACTCGTGAGCATCGGCCGGTGGAGGGTTTTCCGGTTGCACGGGCGTGGCAGCTTCCGAGAGAACACGGCTCGCGCGGGGAAGTTGCAGCCCGATGCCCCGGCATCGGCGGCAGAGGGGCAGGGGCCGATCAGTGCGGGATGGCGAGGATGAGCTTGCCCCGGGTGTGCCCCTGCTGACTCAGCTTCAAGGCTGCCGCGACTTCACTCAACGGGAAGACGCGCTCGACGCTCACCCGATACCGGCCTGCATCGGCGAGCGCGACGATTCGATCGAGATACGGCGCGGCCGGCTGGGCACTGCTCGGGCCGGGGATGGCGCAGCGGATTCCCGCTGCCGCGCACCGATCCGGCGGCATGGGACCGACGACGGAGACCAGGATGCCGCCCGGCTTCAACGTCCGCATCGCGCGCAGCCCGTCGTCTGGATTGACGGTGTCGAGCACCACGTCGACGTCCTTGACCTTCTGCTCGAACGGTCCGGAGGTGTAGTCGATCACCTCGTCGGCTCCGATCGAGCGCAGGAAGCGGGTGTTGCGGGGCGAGGCCGTGGCGATGACATAGGCGCCTCGAGCCTTGGCGATCTGCACGGCTGCCGAGCCGACACCTCCGGCGCCGCCATCGATGAGCACACGCTGGCCGCTCTGGAGGTGGGCCACATCGACGAGCGACCGCCAGGCCGTCTCGGCGGCGACCGGGATGCCTGCCGCCTGCTCGAACGTGAGCGTCCGCGGCTTGTGCGCGATGAAGCCGACCGAGACGATCGCGTACTGCGCGTACGCTCCATGTGGCGGACGGGTGAGCGCGATCACCGCATCCCCCGGCTTCCAACCCGTGACCGATGGACCGACTGCATCGATGGTGCCCGCGGCGTCGAGTCCAAGGATGGGCGCGGGGCCCATGCGGCCCGCCGCGCGGGCCATCTTCCAGTCGGCGGGATTCACGCCGGCCGCCCGGACCGCGATGCGAACCTCCCCGA
>JASHYG010000109.1 GCA_030043215.1 Gammaproteobacteria bacterium | reverse complement strand
CCACGAAGCGCGCGCGTTTCATCGAGGAGGCGGTGGATCAGTACCTCGCCTCGAATGCGCCCGATGCGGTCGGCGCGGTGCACGTGCCGATGGTGCGGCTACAGGTGCGGGCACGTAAGCCCGCGTGATGCACCGCAACGCGCGCGCAGCCCTCGAAGCAGCGGCGCCGGCGTCAGTGGCCGAGCCAGGCGACGACCGTCTACGCCGCGCGCGTCTCGTCGGCGATCAAGTCTTCCAGCCGCTCGAGGTCTGGGACCCAGGGGGTCTCGTTCACCATGCGGATCTGGCAGATGATCGGCGAGCGCTCGGAGAACACGCGCGAGTTGTCGGGACGCACCACATCGGAGCTCACGCGCACGAGCTGCGGGAACCCCTGGGAGACGATCCCGAAGAAACCGGCCTCCACGCGCGTGCCGATGCAGTGGAAGACGACGATGCGCGAGCGGCCGGAGGCCGGCGGGATACTCTGGCCGCAGGCGCCCTCGAAGGAGACGAGCGGCACGTGCCGGCCGCTCCAGGGGAGGGTGCCGATGTACCAGGGCGGCGCGCCCGCCATCTCCGACGGCGCCTGGAAGCCGACGACCTCCGCGACGCACGAGCGCGGAATGATGAGCCTCCCATCGACGAGAGGAATCAGCAGGCTATAGATCTCGGCAACACGCTCGGCCATCAGATCCTCTCAGGTCCCTGCTACGGCGCCGAGCTCGGCAGGCCGCACGCCGGTGCGGGCGTCCCGGTGGCGCTCGACCAGCGGCGCAATGGCATCGAGCAGCTGCGCCTCCTGGTACGGCTTACCGAGGTAGTCGTCGACTCCCAGCTCGATCGCCCGCGCGCGATGCTTCTCGCCCACCCGGGAAGTGATCATGATGATCGGCACGTCCTTCAGCCGCGGATCGCCGCGCACGTGCGCGGCGACCTCGTAGCCGTCCATGCGCGGCATCTCGATGTCGAGGAGGATGATGTCCGGCACGTGCTCCTGCAGGATCGACACCGCGTCCATGCCGTCGCGCGCGGTGAGCACGCGCATGCCGTTGCGCTCGAGCAGGCGCTGAGTCACGCGGCGCACCGTGATGGAGTCGTCCACCACCAGCGCGAACGTGCGGCGGTCCGCCCTCTCGCGAGGCGCCGTCTGCCAGCGTCCCCGCCAGTCGCTGCGCACCAGCGCGCCGATATCGAGAATGATGACGATGCGGCCGTCCCCGAGGATCGTCGCGCCCGAGATCCCGCGGATGGAGGAGATCTGGGGCCCGACCGATTTGACGACGATCTCGCGGCTGCCGATGAGCTCGTCGGCGATGAGGCCGGTCGAATGCTCCCCGGCGCGCACGAGCACGACCGGCACCGTCACATCGCCCTCGGGAAGCGGCGAAGGCTCTAGCCCGATGAACGTCGCGAGGTGCTGGAAGCGGTACTTCTGACCGTTGTGATCGAACGTCGCGGCCTCGCGGCCGATGTGCGCGGAGACTTCATCCTTGGAGAGCCTCAGCACACCTTCGACCGTCGGCAGCGGCAGCGCGTAGTATTCGTCCCCCGTCCGCACGACCAGCGCGTGGCTGATCGCGAGCGTGAACGGCAATCGGATGGTGAATTCCGTCCCCTGTCCGGCGCGAGTCTCCATGTGCAGCGCGCCGCCGAGGCGCTTGATCTCCGTCGCGACGACATCCATCCCGACGCCCCGGCCGGCCTGCTGCGTCACGGTTCCCGCGGTCGAGAAGCCGGGCTCGAGGATGAGCTGCATCGCATCCTCGTCCGATAGCGTACGACCCGCCTCGACGAGGCCGAGAGACACTGCTTTCTCGCGGATGGCCTTGAGATTCATGCCCGCGCCGTCGTCGGCGATCTTCACCATGACCTCGGCGCCCTCGCGGTGCAGCGAGAGCCGGATGCTGCCGGTATCGGGCTTGCCGCGCGCGATGCGCTCCTCCAGCGGCTCGATTCCGTGCACGACCGCATTGCGCAACATGTGCTCGAAGGGGGGCATCATGCGCTCGAGCACCTGGCGGTCGATCTCGCCGGAGGCGCCCTCGACAACGAGCTCCACACGCTTGCCCGCATCCGCCGCGGCCTGCCGGACGATGCGGGCGAGGCGCTGCACGTGCCTCTGGAACGGAACCATGCGGGTTCGCATGAGGCCGTTCTGCAGCTCGGTCACGGTGCGCGCTTGCTGCTGCAGCAGATTCTGCGTGTCCTGAGCCATCGTCTCGAGCAGCTGCTGGATGCTCGCCACGTCGCTCGCCGTCTCCGCGAGCCCGCGCGAGAACTGCTGGATGGTGGAGTAGCGATCGAGCTCGAGCGGGTCGAAGTCGCCGCGGTGTCCCGCCTCCTCCTCGTGCCGGTGCAGGATCTGCCTCTCGGTCTCGATCTCGAGCTTGCGCAGCTGCTCCTTCAGGCGCGTGACCGTCCGCGAGAGCTCTCCGAGGTTGAACTCGAACGACCCGAGCTGCTGCTCCAGCCGGGCGCGCGAGATGCTCACCTCCCCCGCGATGTTGAGAAGCTGATCGAGCAGCTCCGCATCGACGCGGGCCATCTCCGGCCGGTCCGCCGGCGCCACCGGCTCGCGGCCGGGCGGCACGGGCTGGGGAGCGAGCAGACTTTCTTCGACGGCGGCAGCTCGCTCCCCCTCCGGGTGAGGGGCCGCGGCTGTCGTCGCGACGGCCTCCGGCGCGGCGGCGTGACCCTCCTCCGAAGGCTCAGGCACCTGCGCGGGTGCAATGGCCAATGCGGGCGCGGGTGTAGGCGCGGCCGCAGGTGCCGGCGCGGGTGCCGGTGCAGCGGCCGAAGGTCGAGCCTCCTCGAGCTGCGAGACCCGCTGGGTCGCGGCTGCGAGCTCTGCTTCCGCGGTACCGCGCGCCGCCAGAGGCTCACCGGCCGCCGCAGGGACCTGCGAGGGCTGTGCTGGAATCGATTGCGCAGGTGGCGCCGGGGACGCCTGCGGAGATGATCGCAGCAGCGCGCGGATGCGCGATATGGCCTCGCGCGCCGGCGCGACGCCTCGTCCTGCCGCGACGCTGTCGCGCATGCTCGCCAGCTCGTCCAGGCTCGCTTGCAGTATCGCGAACGTGGAATCGCGAGCGGGGACTGCCCCGCTGTCCA